>CAMKNF010000005.1 GCA_946414115.1 uncultured Ruminococcus sp.
CAATGGGAGTTCTTTCCGAGGACTCATCAAAATTCGGTAAAATGCTCGTACTCACACTTCTTCCGGGTACACAGGGACTTTACGGCTTTATCGTAGGCTTCCTTATTCTCGTAAACTGCGGTGTTCTCGGCGGTGCTATGCCGACTGTAGGTCAGGGTCTTGCTTATCTCGGCGCATCTCTTGCAATCGGTATCGGCGGTATGGTTTCGGGCTTTGCACAGGGCAAGGCGGCTGTTTCGGGTATTGCAATGAGCGCAAAGGATGACAGAAACTTCTCAAAGGCAATGGTTTCGGTTACTCTTGTTGAAATCTACGCTCTCCTTTCTTTCATCGTTTCACTTCTCGTAGTTATCTCCGTTCCCGGACTTGACATCTGATAAAAATATGAACAGAAAGGTGGGGTCTGTATGAACGGCGGCGACAAAATTCTTGACCGCATAAAGTCAGACTGCGACGAAAACATAAAAGCAATTAACGCAAAAGCCGAAGAAACCTGTGCGCAGATTCTTAAAGACGGCAAAGCGCAGGCTGAACAGGCAGCCCTCGAAATTGCTAAAAAAGCCGAAGTCAAGGTAAAGCAGATGAACGCTTCCTCTAAAAGCAGTGCAGAGCTTGCAGTGAGAAATGCCTTGCTCAAAAGGCGCCGTAAGGAAATTGACATTACTCTGTCAAAAATTCTTGAATATCTTTTAAGCCTTGACGATAAGCAATATTTTGAAATAATCTATAAGCTTGCTTCAAAGCTAAGCGGTAAATCAGGCGAAATTATGCTCAATTCAAAGGATATTTCACGCCTGCCCTCTGACTTTGAAAACAGGCTTTCACAAATCGGTCTGAATGCAAAGGTAAGCAAAACTGCGGCTGATATTTCAGGCGGATTTATCTTAAAATGCGGCGATATTGAAGAAAATATGGACTTTGCCGCAATAATCAGCGAAAAAAGCGGCGAACTCGAAGACCTGATAAACCGTGAGCTTTTTGCACAGTAAGGAGGAATTCAATGGCTTTATCATATGAATTTTCCATAGGCTCCGTACGTGCAAAGGAAACCTCGCTTTTTACAAACGCCGACATTGACAGACTGCTTGCCTGCAAGGATGAGGACGAGCTTGCAAGACTTTTGTCCGACAAGGGCTACGGCGACGGCAAAACGGTTGAGGAAATCATCGACAGCCACACAAAAGCTATGTGGGATTACCTCAAAAGCGTTGCTCCCGATTTTGAGATTTTCAATCCGTTTTTCTATCAGAACGACGTTCACAATCTCAAGGTTGTTTTAAAGGGCACAATGGCTAATCGTGATTACGGCGAGCTTATTTTAACGCCTCTGACAATCAGTGTTGAAACGCTCAAAGAGGCTGTTGAAAAGAGGAAGTTTTCACTTCTCCCCGACTGGCTTGCAAAATCGGCTGACGAGGCTTACGAAACGCTTGCTCATACAGGCGACGCACGAATGAGCGACGCTTTGGTTGATAAAGCGCTTATGGAAAAGATGATTTCATCTGCCGAAAGCTTCAGTTCGCAGTTTCTTAAAACTTATTTTAAAACCTATGTTTTTTACAGCAACATAAAAATTGCTCTCCGCAGTGCACGCACAGGCACGAGTATGGATTATCTGCTCAAAGCCTTGTGTGATGTTGACGATTTCAGAAAAAGCTCGGTAATTCAAGCCGCCTTAAAGGGCATTGATTCACTCGTTGACGAGCTTTCAAAATACAGCGAATACGGCTGCGGTGAAGCAATAAGCGAATACAAAAAATCTCCGTCCGCATTTGAAAGGTTTGTTGACAACAGGCTGATTAAAACTGCAAAGGAAAGCTGCAAGCGTGCAAGTGAAGGTGCAGAGCCGCTGCTCGGATATTACCTTGGCTGTGAGGCTGAAAAAAAGGTTATCCACATTATTGCAAGCGGCATAAGAACCAAAACAAGTACGGATACAATCAGAGAAAGGCTGCGTGAAATTTATGGCTAAAAATATTGCCGTAATCGGCGACAGCGAGAGCATAAAGGGCTTTTGCGCAATCGGAATAGACATCTATCCCTGCGAAAACGTCGAAGATTGTCCGCACCTTCTCCGCAACATTGCAGACAGCGACAATTACGCAATTATTTTTCTTACCGAGGAGCTGTTTGATTCGGTTGAAAAAGAGCGCAGCCGCTATGAAGAAAAGCTGACTCCCGCTATTATTCCCGTTCCCGGCGTAAAGGGCAATACGGGTACGGGCTTAAAACGTCTGTCATCGTTTGTTGAACAGGCTGTCGGCTCCGATATTATCTTCAACGATTGAGGTGTATAATTTGAAAACAGGAATAATTACAAAGGTCGCAGGCCCTCTGGTAATTGCAGACGGAATGCGTGATGCAAATATGTTCGACGTTGTCAGGGTAAGCAGTCAGCGTCTTATCGGCGAAATAATCGAAATGCACGGCGAGAAAGCCTCCATTCAGGTTTATGAGGAAACCTCGGGACTCGGCCCCGGTGAAACCGTTGAATCAACAGGCGCACCGCTTTCGGTTGAGCTTGGACCGGGACTTATCGGTTCAATCTACGACGGTATTCAGCGCCCTCTTAACGAAATTATGAAGGTCGCAGGAACAAACCTCAAAAGAGGCGTTGACGTTCCCTCGCTCGACCACAACAAGAAATGGCACTTTACCCCGAAAGTAAAGTCGGGTGACAAGGTTGTTGCAGGCGATGTGCTCGGCACTGTCAAGGAAACTCACGCTGTTCTGCACAAAATCCTCGTTCCGAACAAGGTTGAGGGTACTGTTGAAAAAATCAGCGAGGGCGACTTTACAATTGACGAGGTTATTGCCGTAATTGACAACGGCAAGGAAAAAGCCGAAGTTAAAATGCTTACAAAATGGCCTGTTCGTGTGGGCAGACCTTACAAGAGAAAGCTCTCTCCCGATATTCTTCTTACAACAGGTCAGAGACCGATTGACACACTCTTTCCGCTTGCAAAGGGCGGTGTAGCCGCTGTTCCGGGGCCTTTCGGCTCGGGTAAAACGGTAGTACAGCATCAGCTTGCAAAGTGGGCGGCAGCTGACATCATTGTTTACATCGGCTGCGGTGAGCGTGGCAACGAAATGACCGATGTTCTTAACGAGTTCCCCGAGCTTAAGGACCCGAGAACAGGCAACTCGCTTATGGAGAGAACGGTGCTTATTGCAAACACCTCCGATATGCCTGTTGCGGCTCGTGAGGCTTCAATTTACACAGGAATTACCATTGCGGAATACTTCCGTGATATGGGTTATACGGTTGCGCTTATGGCTGACTCTACCTCACGCTGGGCAGAGGCTCTGCGTGAAATGTCAGGCCGTCTTGAAGAAATGCCCGGTGAAGAGGGTTATCCAGCTTACCTCGGCAGCCGTCTTGCACAGTTCTATGAAAGAGCAGGACGAGTTATCGTAAACGGTAGTGAGGACACCGAAGGTGCGCTGTCCGTAATCGGCGCAGTATCACCTCCCGGCGGCGATATATCCGAGCCTGTTTCGCAGGCTACTCTGCGAATTGTCAAGGTATTCTGGGGACTTGACGCTAACCTTGCGTACAAACGTCACTTCCCTGCAATCAACTGGCTGACGAGCTATTCGCTCTACACAGACCAGCTTGCACAGTGGTATAAGGAAAATGCCGCTCCCGACTTTATGGAGCTTCGTGGCAGACTTATGGCTCTGTTACAGGACGAATCGGAGTTACAGGAAATCGTAAATCTCGTTGGTATGGACGCACTTTCCGCTCCCGACAGACTTAAGCTTGAATCTGCACGTTCTATCCGTGAGGACTACCTCCATCAGAACGCTTTTGACCCGACAGACACATACACCTCTCTGAAAAAGCAGGTGCTTATGATGCGTGCAATTTTAAGCTACTACGACAAGGCTCTTGACGGACTTAACAAGGGCGCAGACATTGAAATGCTCGTAAATCTCCCCGTTCGTGAAAGAATCGGACGTTTCAAGTATGAGCCTGAAGATAAGATTAACGGCGAGTTTGAGCAAATTGAAGCACAGCTCGAAAGTGAAATTGCAGATGTACTGAAAAGGAGTGATGACTGATGCCGAAGGAATACCGTACAATAAGAGAGGTAGCAGGCCCTCTTATGATGATTAGCGACGTTGAGGACGTAAAGTATGACGAGCTCGGCGAAATTGAGCTTCCAAACGGTGAAACACGCCGCTGCAAGGTGCTTGAAGTAAACGGCAGTAACGCTCTTGTTCAGCTTTTTGAATCTGCGGCAGGCATCAATCTTGCAGGTTCAAAGGTGCGTTTTCTCGGCAGGTCAATGGAGCTTCCCGTTTCACCCGATATGCTTTCACGAGTATTTGACGGTCTCGGAAATCCGATTGACGGCGGCCCTGCGTTGATTCCGGAAAAGCGACTTGACATTAACGGCACGCCGATGAACCCTGCGGCAAGAAACTATCCACAGGAGTTTATTCAGACAGGTATCTCCGCAATTGACGGACTTAACACGCTTGTAAGAGGTCAGAAGCTTCCTATCTTCTCGGCTTCGGGTCTTCCCCACTCACAGCTTGCCGCACAGATTGCACGACAGGCGGCTGTAAGAGGCAAGAACGAGCAGTTCGCCGTTGTATTCGCCGCAATCGGTATCACCTTTGAGGAGTCGAACTACTTTGTTGAGTCCTTTAAGGAAACGGGCGCAATTGACAGAACGGTTATGTTTGTAAACCTTGCAAACGACCCTGCAATCGAGCGTATTGCAACTCCGAGAATGGCGCTTACCGCCGCCGAGTATCTCGCATTTGACCTTGGAATGCACGTGCTCGTTATTATGACCGACATTACAAACTACGCCGACGCTCTGCGTGAGGTTTCTGCCGCAAGAAAGGAAGTTCCCGGCAGACGTGGCTATCCCGGATATATGTACACTGACCTTGCAACGCTTTACGAGCGTGCAGGACGTTTGAAAGGAAAAGACGGCTCAATCACGCTTATTCCTATTCTTACAATGCCCGAGGACGACAAAACTCACCCGATTCCCGACCTTACAGGCTACATCACAGAGGGACAGATTATTCTTTCACGTGAGCTTTACCGCAAGGGCGTAACTCCTCCGATTGACGTTCTCCCCTCGCTTTCACGTCTTAAAGACAAGGGTATCGGCCCCGAGCGTACAAGAAAAGACCATGCGGCTACTATGAACCAGCTCTTTGCCGCTTATGCAAGAGGTAAGGATGCAAGAGAGCTTATGGTAATTCTCGGCGAGGCGGCTCTTACCGATATGGATAAGAAGTACGCTGAATTTGCCGAGGCATTTGAAAGGGAATACGTTTCGCAGGGCTATGATAACAACCGTTCAATTGAAGAAACTCTCGACATTGGCTGGAAGCTGTTGCAGATTCTCCCGAGAAGTGAGCTGAAACGTATTAAGGACGATATACTCGACGAGTTCTACGGCAAACAATAACTGCATTGAGGGTGCTGATTTATGGCAATAATGAATGTAAATCCCACACGAATGCAGTTGACAAAGCTGAAAAAACAGCTTACAACCGCCGTTCGTGGGCATAAAATGTTAAAGGATAAGCGTGACGAGCTTATGCGTCAGTTTCTCGACCTTGTGAGAGAAAACCGTGAACTGCGTGAAAAGATTGAAAAGGAACTTTCCGACTGCAACGCTCACTTTGTAAACGCAAGCGCAGTTATGTCGAAGCAGGCGCTTGACGCTTCGCTGATGTCACCGAAACAGCAGGTGACGATTGATGTTGAATCACACAACATTATGAGCGTAGAAACGCCTGTTTTCACGGCAGGTACAAGAACAAACGACAAGGGCGATATTTTCCCCTACGGTTTTGCGTTCACGTCTTTTGAGCTTGACGATGCGGTAATGTCGCTTGAAAAGCTTCTGCCCGACCTCATAAGGCTTGCACAGATTGAAAAGAGCTGTGAAATGATGTCGGCAGAAATTGAAAAGACACGCAGACGTGTAAACTCGCTTGAACACGTTATGATCCCACGCTATCAGGAAACAATAAAATATATTTCAATGAAGCTTGAGGAAAACGACCGAAGCAGCCGCACAAGGCTGATGAAGGTCAAGGATATGCTGCTAGACAAGGCGCATAATTATTCCGCACATTGATTCTGAATTAATAAGGGAAATATGCAAATTCACCGCATATTTCCCTTTTGCATTTAATTTTTAATAATATCAAGGATTGCAAACCTTACAAGCATCGTAGCCCTGAGATTCTGCATCTCCACGCCTAATTTCACTTGATTCTCCTTTAACTGTTCGGCAATGATTTCTATGGTATTTTTTACCTGTTGATGTTATGTAAACGATATCCTCGTTTCTGTCATTACTATAGTTATCGGTTTTGTTCGATACTTCACTGCTCTTGTCATAAGAATTTTCTTCATAATAAGTCTTACTGCTGCTTGAACTATCTGAAGATTCTGCTTTAGATTCAGTTTTGCTTTCCTCTGTTTCGCTTGTTTCTGCAGGAGTAGTTTCAGAAAGATTATCAACTTTTACTTCATCACTTGTACAATAAAGTTCAATTTTTATAGTTTCATTATTTGTTATTTCAACTGTAACCTCACCCTTGACAGTGTCATCATAGCGTTTATGACATTTAATTTTGTGAGTACCTCTCTTCAAAATAGTGGTATATGTATCTGATTTTCCATGCTCAAGAGTACCCTGTTTTTCATCGTCTACATAAATTTCAACATCATATGTACTGAAAATTAAGTTTTCAATACAATTCACTTCGATATTTATTGTATATTCAGGCACATATAACTCTATATAAATTATGCTGTTGCCTTCATATTCTACTGTTAGTGAGTATTCATCACTGTTTTTTGCAGTAAAGCTCTTTTCGGATTTATCGCTACCAACATTAAATCCTCTTTTTATACAATCATTTACATACTTATTATAATCGTCAATAGAAGTTTTACCTATATATGCTTTAAGCCCGTCTTCATCATCCTGCTCGATTATTCCTGTTTTCGATTTTGGAGTCGGAATTATTTTATTAACATTTAAGTCAGACCATTCAATATCACTCATTTTAACAGGAGCCTCAACACTTATATGCATTTCTTCTACACTGACATTAAATCCCAAATCCAATTTATATCCGTCTTGATTATAAGCAAAAAATGCATCCTCTAAGTCTTCATTTTCAACAGTAAAACCTTTATCTTTACAATCCTTAACATAGTCATTAAATTTTGACTTTGACATTTCACTGACAGATACTGACAGATACTCATCTGTATTATCAAGTATTTCATAAATATCTGATTGCGGCTCAGGAAGAATATCACTCATCAATATGTCGTCCCAGTCAACTTTATCTTCATCAGTTTCTGAATTATCTATTTCTGCATAATCTTTATATGTATCGACTATTTCAGTATAATCATTTGCCGTATTGTCAGTGTTAACACTCCACAAACACATATAGGGCACAATCAGCGAAAAGGCAAGAACAAGAGAAAGAATATTTATCCACTTTTTCGGCGTCTTAATTATTTGTTTTTTCATCAGTAAGGCAATGACAAACATGGCTGTCTGCACCAATGAAATAATCCCTGAAAATACCTTTCCGGCAGAAAACGCAATTAGACAGAATAACAAACTAACTAACAAGCATATGGCTATTACTCTTTCGAACATACTCAGATGATACCAAAATTGTGCCATTTTATTCTTTAACCTTTGAAAAAACGTAGTTTTTTCTGCAACAAAATTATTATTTTCTATATCAATTATACTTGGAATATTATTATCTGATACCGTATCTCTGGTTGTCACTTCTGAACTTTCTACCGATGTTTTTTGACCGCATTTTGGGCAAAACTTTACTTCCTCCGATAACTTAGTTCCACATTTTAAACAATACATCTAAAAACCCCCTGAAAATAAAATCCGTATTAATCAAAATCTTATCTCTCATTCCTGATTCACAATACAACTCAAGAAACAAAATCTTTTCAAAGTAGTATTTAACATAATTTACTTTACACCAAACATTCTATTTATCAATAATATGTTATCATATATCCCTAAAAAAGTAAATAATATCCGTGAATTAATCATTTTCTATTTTACTTTGTAGTAAATAAAGTTTTAACTTTGTTCTTTGTGTCTGTCGCAGCAAATATAACTTGCCACTATATTTGCAAATGGCTTGACAGACATAATAAGTGACAACAAGCCTAAAAAGACCCCCTCACAGACTGCCTTCTGTGAGGGGGTCGATTTTGTGCTAACTTGAATTCTCATCTCTTTTAGCCTACACATATTATATCATATGCTTTCGGCTATTTCAAGTGTATGCAGAAATTTATTTTTTATACTGCATTATTGCCTGAAAATATAATATCATATTCATTTGATTATTTCAAGCACCGATCAGTTTACTTTGTTTCAAAGGTGAATTTGCCGTCGCTGTAGGAGCAGACAACGCTTGAATTTTCCTTGACGCTTCCTTCAAGCATTTTCTCGGAGAGTGCGTCCTCAATTTCGCTCTGTATTGCTCTGCGCAAAGGTCTTGCGCCGTAATTCTCGTCAAAACCCTTGTCGGCAATTGCCGTAACAGCCTCGTCGGTAAAGGTGATTCTGATGTCGAGCTTTTCAAGCCTTTTTGCAAGGGTGTCAAGCATCTTTGACGCAATCTGCTTGATTTCGTCCTGAGTAAGCTTGTTGAATACGATAATATCATCGACACGGTTGAGAAACTCGGGACGGAAAACGTTTCGAAGTTCGCCCATTACAAGTTCCTTGATGTCCTTGCTGTCCTGTTCTTTCTCGTTTTCGTCTGACTTAAAGCCGAGAGCCTTCTGCTTGTCGGTAATCATTCTTGCGCCGACGTTAGAGGTCATAATAATTACGGTGTTCTTGAAGTCAACCGTTCTTCCCTGCGAGTCGGTAAGTCTGCCGTCCTCGAGAATCTGGAGCAGCATATTGAACACATCGGGGTGAGCCTTTTCAATCTCATCAAAGAGCACCACCGAGTACGGCTTTCTTCTTACCTTTTCTGTGAGCTGACCGCCCTCCTCAAAGCCTACGTATCCGGGCGGTGAGCCGATAAGCTTTGATACTGTGTGCTTCTCCATATATTCACTCATATCAAGACGGAGCATTGCGTTTTCATCACCGAACATTGCCTGTGCAAGCGCCTTGCAAAGTTCTGTCTTACCTACGCCTGTCGGACCGAGGAAGATAAACGAGCCTACGGGACGTTTCGGGTCTTTAAGACCGACTCTGCCTCGTCTGATAGCCTTTGAGATTGCCGATACAGCCTCGTCCTGACCGATTACACGCTCGTGGAGAACCTTCTCCATATTGAGCAGACGTTCGCTCTCCTCTTTTGTGAGCTGAACAACGGGGATTCCCGTCCAGTCGGAAACGATTTTCGCAATATCCTCGGCGGTTACTTCGCCGCTGCTGTCTTTCTGTCTTTCCTGCCATTCCTTTTTGGCATTGTCAAGCTGTGCCTGAACCTCTTTCTGCTCGTCACGCAGTTTAGCGGCACGTTCAAAATCCTGCTCATTAACAGCGCTCGCCTTTTCCTTTTCAAAGTCAGCAATTCTGTCCTCAAGAGATTTTACGTCGGGCGGTGAAGTCAGCGTTGCAAGCCTTACCTTTGAGGCACCCTCGTCGATAAGGTCAATTGCCTTGTCGGGGAGGTATCTGTCGGCGATATAGCGTGACGAAAGCGTTACTGCGGCGTTGATTGCCTCATCGGTAATCTTTACCTTATGGTGCGCTTCGTAGCTGTCACGCAAGCCCTTGAGGATTTCGATTGCCTGCTCGGGAGTAGGCTCGCCAACCTTTACGGGCTGGAAACGTCTTTCAAGAGCGGCGTCCTTTTCGATATACTTTCTGTACTCGTTAAGCGTTGTTGCGCCGATTACCTGAAAATCGCCCCTTGCAAGTGACGGCTTAAGAATATTAGCCGCATCTGCACTGCCCTCAGCCGCACCTGCGCCGACAATTGTATGAAGCTCATCTATGAAAAGAATGGTGTCCTTTGACTTTTTGACCTCGTCAATCGCCGCCTTGATTCTCTCCTCAAAGTCACCTCTGTACTTTGCGCCGGCTATCATACCTGTAAGGTCAAGGCTGACAACCTTTTTATCCTTGAGAATTTCGGGGACGTTGCCATTTGCAATTTCAAGCGCAAGTCCTTCGGCAACAGCCGTTTTACCTACGCCCGGTTCGCCGATAAGAACGGGGTTGTTCTTTGTACGGCGTGAGAGAATCTGAATTACACGCTCAATTTCCTTTTCACGTCCGATTACGGGGTCAATCTCGCCGTTTTTTGCAGCTTTGGTCAAATCTCTGCCGAACTTTTCAAGAGCCGAGCCACCCTTTCCGTTTCCGTTCGGAGCAGAAAATCCGCCGTTTTCTTCGGCAAAGCCTCCCTCCTGACCGCCATTCTGTAATCCTCCTGCAACTGCCTGAGCAATTGCATTTTCACTTACGCCCAGCTCGTGCAGAAATGATACTGCGTAGCTGTCACTTTCTGCAATTACCGCAAGGAGAAGATGCTCCGTACCGACGTAATTGTTGCCCATTCTTGCAGAGGCAAGCATTGCGGCTTTTAGCACACGCTTTGTTCTCGGAGTAAAGTCATCGGGAGTAAGCGTTGTTTTCATTCCTACTCCGTCCGTTGTGCTGATTTTATCTCTGAGGGCGTCGCCTGTTACTCCGCATTGTTCAAGAGCCGCTGCGGCTACGCCCGTACCCTCGTTTATAAGTCCGAGAAGTATGTGCTCTGTTCCGACGTAGTTGTGACCCATATCCTGTGCAGATTCAATTGCGAGGTTAAGTGCTCTGTTTGCTTTTTGTGTAAATCCTCTGAATTCATACATAGTCATAACCCTCTTTCGTTTTACTTTATGTTCTTATTATTCCATTAAAGCTCTGCTCTTATGAGCTTTGCCCTTTCAATATCTCTGTCGTGTGCTGAAAGGTTTTTGTTAAGCGATACAGTCAATGTTGCAGGCTCAACTGCAAGCATTAACTTATCTATTGTTTCTGTTGATACGTCGGTAATCTGCTTTGACACGATTCCGAGTCGAACATTTGACAGAAGCTTTAAAGCCTCGTCGTGTGAAATCACAAGCGCCGAGCGCAGAATACCTAAGCTTCTGCTGATTGCGTCCTGAATGTCAATGCTTGAGCAAAGTCTTTCTCTTGCCTGATTTTCCTGCGCAATAAGCTGTTCCGTAATGTTTTTCAGGTTCTCAATTGCCGCCTTTTCGGAGATACCGAGAGTTACCTGATTTGAAAGCTGATAAAGTGCACCCTTTGGCTCTGTGCCTTCGCCGTGCGCTCCTCTGATTGTAAGTCCGAGCTTTGAGAGATTGCCTGCAATACGGCTGATTGCCCTGCTCTTTTCAAGTGCAGGAAGATGGAGCATTACTGACGCTCTCATACCCGTACCGAGGTTTGTCGGGCACTGCGTAAGGTAACCTAACTTTTCATCAAAGGCAAAGTCGAGATTTTCGTCAAGCAATGTATCGAGCTTATCGGCAGTGTCGTATGCCTGTTCAAGCGACAAGCCCTTTGTGATTACCTGAAGTCTGATGTGGTCCTCCTCGTTAATCATAATACTGAAACACTCGTCCTTGCTGATTAAAAGTGCACGTCCGTCAGTTTCGCTGATAAACTCGGGACTAACAAGCCTTTTTTCTACAAGTGATACGCTTTGCGAGGAAGTCAGCTCGCTCATTTTGATGAACGAAAAATCGGAGGCAACGGGACTGTTGCTTTTCTTGACAGCGTCCCTGACCTTTTCGATTACCTTTTCCCTGCCCTGAGAATTCAATTTACAGGGGAACGGAAAATCTTTCAGGTTACGTGCAAGCCTTATTCTGGTTGAAATTACAACATCATTGCTCATTTTTATGCCTCCAATTCCTTGATTTTATCTCTTAACTCTGCGGCGTGTTCAAAGTTCTGTTCTTTTACAGCCTTATCAAGCTCTGCCTTCAATCTCTTGATTTTATCCTCTTTTGTTTCTTCCGTAGGCTTTGACTGCTTTGCTTTTTCGGCAAGTCTGCTGTTCTTGCCGCAGTGGGTGGTGTTGCCGTGGATTCTTCTGATTGACGGGAACAGCTCGTCGGCAAAAACGCTGTAGCAGTTTGCACAACCTACATGACCTGACTTTGCGATATCCGAATAGGTACTTCCGCAGAACTCACAGCGTGTTGCCTGAGTTCTTGCAGGGAGTACGTTACCGAAGAAGCTGCCGAGGAAGTTTGAAAATTCATCCTCCATATCACCGAAAACATTTGTATATCCCATTTTCTTTGCACATTCACTGCAAAGGTCGTATTCCTTAAATTCACCGTTGATGATTGTTTTTACGTGCGTGTTAGCATTGTTTGCTCCGCATTTCTGACATTTCATAAATAAAACCTCCTAAATAAATTTTAATCAATGGTCAGAAGCATATTTTTGAATAAGTCTGCTCTTACCGTATCACGTTTATCCTGCTCAACCTGTGAAAGCGTTCTGTCCGAAAGTGCCGCCGCAATCAGCTTTGCCGACTGCATTTCTAACATATTTCGCTGGAGCATATTGTTGAGCATTACTTCTGCTGTTGCCTTGTCAAGCGATGAGCCTACAGAGTTTATTATATGCATCATTGCCGTGCCTCTATCCATTTTTACACGACTGATGCGTATGTAGCCTCCGCCGCCTCGCCGGCTTTCAACAATGTATCCCTGCTCGGGTGTAAAACGTGAAGTAATGACGTAATTTATCTGGCTCGGCACACAGCCGAGATTTCCAGCAAGCTCGTTTCGCTGAATTTCGGCACTGCCGTTCTGTTCGTCGAGCATCTGCATAATATATTGAGCTACCAAATCGCTCATTCTCATATAATCGCCTCATTTCAGTTTCAGCAATACCGCACAGCTTGGTGTGTGCGGCGTTGCCTTTATATAATAGGTCATTATCGGGGCTTGGTGTTATTACATTTATAGGGGGTTAGATTACATTTCAGCCACTCTTGTTTGTCCTTTCCTGACCTTTGACTCTATTATAGTTTTAAGGTCAGATAAAGTCAAAGTCAATAAAAGTCAAATAATTCAGCGCTTTCTTTATTATACTTTTGTATTCTCAATTATCCTCGCTTTTACTCAATTTTAAAATATTTTTGACTTTCGTTGACTTTTAAAAATATAAGTCAAAACAGTTGCCCTTATTCATCTGTTTATGATATAATTTAATCAGTGAATTACCAGCGGAGGACAAAATGAAACACTATATGAACCTTTGCCCCGAGCCGTTTGAAATGATACGCTCGGGTGAGAAAACGATAGAATTAAGGCTTAATGATGAGAAAAGAAAAGCAATCAGCATTGGCGATACAATAATTTTTAAGAATACAGAGGATACCGGAAAGCAGATTTTTGCTGTGGTAACAGCGTTACATAAATTCAAGAACTTTGCTGAATTGTATAGCAATCTTCCGCTTTTGAAATGCGGATATACCGAGAAAGATATTGACAGTGCGAAACCCGAGGATATGAATGTTTACTACTCAAAGGAACTTGAAGAAAAATACGGGGCGTTGGGAATTGAGCTGATTGTTGATTTTACGATAGAAAATTGCAAGAATAGTGACGAGGACTATATCTGTGACAGGCTTGTTGAGTACAATCTGTCAAGGGTGCCTGCAACACAGGAAATTCATTTTGAAAATATAAATAAAAAATTTTTGAACGCAAACGGCGAAATCATCGCAGGATGCGTTGCAAGAATGTACTGCTGGAATGTATTGTATATTGATATTTTGTGGGTTGATGAAAACTACCGTCATAACGGTTTAGGCTCAAAGCTCCTTAAATATGTTGAAGATACCGCAAAGGCAAAGGGCTGTTATCTTATTCATCTTGACACTTTTGATTTTCAGGCAAAGGATTTTTATTTAAAGCACGGATATGAGATTTTCGGCACGCTGAAGGACTGCCCGAAAGATCATTGCAGATATTATCTACAGAAAAAGATATAGAATAAACCGGCTATTCTTTTTTATAAACTAATAAAATAATTCTACAGTTTATGTATTTTTGTATTTTCTGTTAATCTTCGCAAGGCAACAACTCACTTCTATGCTTTTCGAAAAAGTTGAAATAAGTTCTTATATTTTTCAGCTCTGTCCATTTTGCAGGTTTCACAGGCGGATTGTCCAAATCGTATATTTTTGCCTGTCTTAATGAAAGCAAAAACGGCGAGTGCGTAGCTATTACAAACTGGCATTTATAAAACCTTGCAGAGTCTTCAATCATTTGTGCTAGCTGAATTTGCCTTTCGGGCGACAGACTGTTTTCGGGCTCGTCAAGAAGATAAAGGGCTTCTTCCTCAAATTTCTCTGCGAAATACTGAAATGCGCTTTCACCGTTGGAATATTCACGTATGTTTTTCATAAGCTTGTTATTTGCGTATTGATTCGAACTTTTTGAGCGTGCAAGATTGATTTTTTTAAGTTCTTCCAAGTCATCCATACTTTTAAAACGGAATTTGGCATATTTCTTATCTGTATATTCTTTAAATCTGTTCAGACGTTCAGTATCAATTCCATGATTAATATCTCTTACATCAAGCATATAGCTGAATACATCATCGCTTGTGATTATCCTGCTGTTTTCAGTAAGGTCATTATGCAGATTATAATTACATCTATTTAAATAGGTATAAAACAAATCATTGTCATTAAATGGTGTAAGTCTTTTCAAATTCAGCTTTTCGGCAAATAAATTCAAAAGTGTTGACTTTCCGCTTCCATTGCCACCATACAGAATTGTTATAGGCTCAAATATCCAGCGATTTATCTTAAGACGGATTGGAATAGCCGTTGGATATGCCTTGCTCTCGTACATATAATCTTCATTCATTTCATCAATTACCGGCGTTTCAAAATTTTCTAAATACAGCATAAAATACTCCTTTAACTTTGACAATTTAGGGACAATTTAGGGTTGTTATACTTATATAATAATAAAACACGTGTGTCATAAAACGGACAACGTGTAATTTTTGATATAAAATATAAATATTTACAAATTCAATTCCATAAAATACCTTGTCTTAAAATTGAAATTTCGCTATTATTTTCAGTATAAAAGATTTTTCAAATCAAACAATATTAGAGCAACTTATGCAACGCTGCAAAATGTTTTGTGAGCAAATGAATTTGGTTGAAATAAATTTTAGATAAAGGGAGATTTATGATATGAAGGCTACAGGCATTGTAAGAAGAATTGATGATTTAGGCAGAGTAGTTATTCCAAAGGAAATCCGCAGAACTCTGCGTATTCGTGAGGGCGACCCGTTACAGATAACACTGACAAACGAGGATTTATTCTGCAAGGCAATGCTGAAATTAGGCGAAAGAATGGGCGTATGATATAAAAAGTGGTGCTGATATGCGCTAAAGTTATGATTATCAACACGCAGGCTTTTGCGGCGTCATTAATTGAAAGCGGCGGAAGAATAATTTATTCGGAGCGTTATGAGTTCGGCTCCCGCTGTCCGATTGACGTTATTGCGGCTAACCATCCTATGTTTACTTAACAAGCTAAAGTGTGCCGAGAACACAACGAAAAAGACAGTTCATTTCAGTGAAAAACTGATTTGAACTGTCTTTTATTTTGTTACGGAAATTGTTTTGTTAGGTAATCAGGAGTTTTCTCTGCCTCGTACAAACAGCTTTTCGTAACTTAAATTTTTGTATCTCGGAAGAGTATAGCCCATAGGAACATTTGCGGCACGAAGAAGTGTTCTCGAGTAGGGCGCAACATTTTCGCCCGTTTCAAAATCATTGGAGGAATCGCTGATATTCAGCAGAGAATTAATATATTCCACGGATTTGTTTGCATCCTTGCTTCTTGAATTCTGCGACCCTGAAGCAATACTCACAAGTTTGCTGTAAACTGTTCTCTGCAATATAAAATGGTAAACATCAAAATACGAATCCAAAGACGTGATTTTGTCAACATAAGAGCCGATATAAGAAATCACATTGATATGGTCAACGGAATTTCTGAATTCCTTATACATAGAATCATATCTTTCAGAAAAAGAGTTTTTATCACTTACATAGATATAGCGTTTAAGCTTTTGAGCGTCATTATTTCTAAGCTTTCTGACATCTGACTGAACCACTCCGGTAAAAAGTCTTGTAAGAGCGTCGTAATTATTTTTGACATTAAAAGTATTACGACCAAAAGCAGAGCTGTATTTTCTGCCGAAGAAATATTTATCTCTTTCAAGATAGAAATATCCCAGAAGATAGCAGGAATTAATCTGAACAAGGTTTTTTACGAAGATATATACAATCGTATAATAAAGCGAAAGCAGGGCTTTTTTCTTTTCTCTTTCGGGCATATCTCCTTTACGGGACCTATCGCCTTTTTTAACATTTGAAAGCGCTTTTCCGGTAAAGTCATCGAACTTGGTATCTTTAATTAAATCGGCAATTTGATGGATTTTGTTTCCCTTTGGGGTACTCTCAACTTTGGGATTTACAACAGATTTGTAGTACCTGTCAATCTGGGTATCGGGCATTCTGTTTAGGACAAACTCTGCAATAGCTTTATTACGCGCAATTTTACTGATATGAGAAGGATTGAGGTATTTAATGACATATTTGAATCTGCCGGATTCAAGGATATTATTTTTGAAGAAAGCGCTGAGCTTTGTCTTGGAATCCTTGTCAAAATACTGCTTGTATAATCTGTCCACATCATTTTTAGATACTCCGAGAGTAAGCAAAGCATCCTTATACATACTTTCAAGGCTGGCATTTTCATACTTTGTGGTCATTTTTGTGATGCTCTTGATAAAGTTCAGTTCCTCTGCAATCTTACCGCTGTCATTAAACAAGCCGTATTTTTCCGAATAATCAGACGGCTTGATTTCGTTCATTCCGACAAGCTCGGAAACGGTTTTGTTGAAAGCGTCAATCACCTGAAACTTACTGATAAGAGAGGTAAGCAGAATATTGATTTCCTTGCCGTCGAGAAATCTTGAAATGAAATAAACAAGCTTACTGAAATCGTGAGCGTTGTTGTCAATTTCCACCGATTCAATCCATGCATGATTGATTTTGATTACATTTTCTCTTTTTTTATAATCGCCGTTACTAAAGGATTTGATAACCTTATTTAATTGTGACTTGAGAGTTTTGTTATTAAAAAGCTCGTCGGCATACTGTTTGTAGAGCTGTTCCTTTTCGTCATCGTCATGCGATTTACGCAGAGCGTCAACAAAGTTGTCAATAAACTGATTATCGTTTTGCGTAAGGTGATGAATTATTACAAGGTCAAAAATCTTGTATAGCTTTGATTTGAAGGTGTTGAGCAGATGTTCGCTGAACGGGAGATTGATAATTTGTTGACTAATAGCCGACTCTCTGAGCTTTTTAAGGTTAAAGCCGAGATTTTTATTTGATTTCAGAACAGATAATTCATAAAGCTCGCAGGCAAGATTTTTCAAGCCCTCATCGCCCTTAATGTTGAGTGCATTTGCTGCAAGCCAGAGGTTATTTTTTTCGTTGGCAATAAAATTTTTATTGACAGAGCGTACTTTTTGTCTGAAGGTTTCATCGAGCCGATTTTTCAGATCACCGTTCATAAATTGGTAATCCTTTTTAAAAAGCAAAAATTTATCACCAAAATGACTGACGCTGTTTCTCAGAAAGTTTATAAGTCCAAGAGAATAGTATATATCTTTCTCCGAATTAAGCTTAGAAACGGTTTTGTTTTTAGAAATTTTTTTATCATTTTTAGAAGTTTTTTTATCATTTTTAGAAATTATTTCATCATGATAAAAAATATCATCATAATAGATAAAGTTATTTTTAGCATTTGCAATATAATTTTGCAGATCCTGCTTCTTTTTTCTGACTTTCGGATCATTTCCTGCGCCGAACTGATTATAAGCAACAGAATAATTCAGAGTAAATCCGATTATATCGTTTTTGTGTCCGTTCTTTCTGTCAAGAGAATTGAGCGTGTATGTGATATTGTTTGCAACCGGAGCAAGAGCCTTTACAATGTCAAAGATATTGTAGGCAATCTGAACACGAAGGTTGTCTTGAAAATTATCGTCGAAGATTTCCTGCTCAAGCTCGTCCTTTAAGCCGAGAAGGTCAAGTCCCGAATGCTCGTCGGGCTTATCTGTATATCCTTTTATTGCTGAAGTGCTTTTGCCTGCATTACGGCTTTTTGAAGTAATAACATATCTTTTCTTTTCGGATTTGGCGTCAACAGATATTTTTGACGACTTGTTTATGTCAGTAGTTTCATTATTGATAATACGTTTTTCAAGGACTGCCTCATTTCCTTTGCCAAAAACTGCAATAACGGTGGTGTCTGCTGAGGTTTTCATTACAGACTTGACGCCTGCTGTTTTGGCAGAGCTTTTCTTCTTTGCTTTTATGTCAATGTTTTTAGTTTCGTTTTTCTCCATTATAATCACCTCGTAAGCTATGATATATGTATATTATAACAAATTCGACTGTTTTTTCAATAATATTTTAAATATTTTTATAATTTTTATGATACAATGCAACAAAAACCGCCTGTACAAACAGGCGGTTTTATTTTTTGATTTTCATTTAAGACAGTTAAAACGATACAACCCGACAAAATTCAGGGTTATATAACTTAAAGAATTAACGGAAGAGCGAAACAATGGTTATAGAATCCCGACAAAATTCAGGGTTGTATAACTTTCAACGGCAATAACAGTGACAATGCAATGTTATAGAATCCCGACAAAATTCAGGGTTGTATAACCGTAATAGTCTTTTGTTCTTTTAAGTTCAGGTTATAGAATCCCGACAAAATTCAAGGTTATACAACTATGTCAAAAAACCTGATAAGAAAGCCGTTTTCCGGACTTTTTGCAGAAAAATAATGAAGCTTTTGTCACCTTTTTAATGCAATTATTCGGATTTCCGAACCAAAAAACTCTTTGATTTTTCGGGATTGTGTTGTCTATTGACATTTTTATTATATATCGTTTTTTTGCGTATGTCAACAGTTTTATCCCGAATTTTTTCGCCGAGTGCCTCGGAGGCAAATCGAGTGGAAAAGTCGGTTTGTTAGGAGAAAATTGCAGCCCGAATTTTAAATTGATATGTAGGAAACGTTTATTGTATAACTGTAGCGAGCGACGCCCTCGTCGCTCAAATTCCTTAAACAACGTTGAGTGTTATCAGTGAGCGACGTGGGCGTCGCTCGCTACAATATTATATTTACGTTTGTTTTTCAGCCGTGTCCCTACGTCAACGTTGCTATAAACCAAACGCTAAATTAAAAGCTTAATTAAAATTATAATCAAAAACATTTTTATACAAATCAACAAAAACCGCCTGCACAAACAGGCGGTTTTATTTTTTGATTTTCATTTAAGACAGTTAAACGATACAACCCGACAAAATTCAGGGTTATATAACGCCGATGTTCAGCGATGAGGATTTACCATTGTTATAGAATCCCGACAAAATTCAGGGTTATATAACGAAGAAGACAATGGCTGTGCTTTTAGCAACTGTTATAGAATCCCGACAAAATTCAGGGTTATATAACTATGTCAAAAACCTGATAAGAAAGCCGTTTTCCGGACTTTTTGCAGAAAAATAATGAAGCTTTTGTCACCTTTTTAATGCAATTATTCGAATTTACGAACCAAAAAACTCTTTGATTTTTCGGGATTGTGTTGTCTTTTGTCATTTTTATTATATATCGTTTTTTAGCGTATGTCAATAGTTTTATCACGTAATTCTTTTATACTGCAAAACTTTTTGTTAAAGCATCTATGTCAATATAGTACAAATATTGACATATTTCAATGCGGATATTATAATATTTATACTATCTTAAATACGGAGGTCTGTTATGAAAAGCATAGGCTTTTATATATTACCATTCAGAATTTCAGATACCGGCTTATTTGAAAAACATTTAGATAATATCGGATTTCGTGAGGCTCACGATTTGTTTTCGATACATTACCTGCTGAGATATACTGTTGAACAAACCCCGGACGGCAAAAAAACGTTTAAATGTTTCATATTATCTGAGAAAGCAGAGGGTATTGCCGATTATTTGTGCTTTGATGTGAATTTATCACTGCAGAAAATAAGCATTGTTATGTTTGAAAACAGTATAGGCTACCTTATTTATAAAATGGAATATCTTACCGATGATGTGGAGCAGATTATTGAAATTTCTTCAAAAACAAAGGTGTATGAAAATCAATTCAAGTATAACTCCCTTAAGAAATCTGCCGATTATATTCTCGGAATTGAAAGCGGAAATATAAATATTTTCTTTCATCTTTCTGAGATTGCAAATAAAAACTCTCACATATTTCAATACATAAACGTTGAGGACTTTAATTTAATTTCCGATGAACAGAGATTCAGGCTCCGCAACGGTTACGATAATTCATTCAGGTATAACGAAAATGACAGGACTCATACAAATTTTGAGTACAAGCCGTTTCCGTACATATACTGGACTGCCGGTCAGAGCTCACTTGTCTGCATAACAGAGGATAACTGCAAGGAAAACAGAACATTTCTACACAAGGTTCTTCCGGTAAATATAGAAAACGATTATCTTCTTATGTATCTTCTGACTCTTCATCAGCGTTATTCTTCATTTGCTTTTATGTTCGATATTTCCAAATATAAGGATAACGACAAAAAAATCGCTGAAATCAATAGGGATATAACAAAGTTTCAGCTTGAGTCAAGCTTTTATATGGTTTCAGATGAACGTGTGTATCAGGATTTGTATTCTATGCTGAGAAAAACTATGGATATTGAAATTCTGTTCCGAGACATCAAGGAAATCAATGAAAGATTCAAGAACATCAGGGATGATTATAATAACAAAAGAGAACGTGTTGCAGGTACGGCTATTACTGTTTTGTCTCTTATGACTGTTTTCTCGGCTCTCATTGATTTCTCATCCTTTCTTGACAGATTCTCAGGCGCAAGCTTTGTTAATACGATTGCAAGCTCTGTAATTATCGTTGCGATTGCGTTTATTTCGGTATTCACCTATTTGCACTATATTAAAAAATTATAATTCTGTTTAAGCATTTTTCAGACCGTAATCCTATGCAATAATATTAATTATAATTAAGAAGAAACTTAACAAATCTTAATTATTTAAAGATATATTTTGTGATTTGAAATTATAGATAGCTAACTTATTTATATTGACTTTTTATTATATGTACATTATAATGTACATATAATGTTATGGGAGGTAATGCAATGATTAATACAAATGTAACTAATTTTAGAAAACAACTTTTTGAACTAATTGACCAGACAATTAAGTACAATGAGCCTGTAAACATTAGCACCAAAAACGGAAACGCAGTATTAATGAGTGAAGAAGAATACAATAATTTAATTGAAACGATGTATCTTAATTCTATTCCTGGTATGAGAGAAAAGCTTGAAGAAGGCATTAATACTCCGATTGAGGAGTGTGACGAATTTGAATGGTAACTATAAGTTGATGATAACGAAATCGGCGCAAAAGGATAAGGAAAAAATCAAACAATATCCTGCACTCAAACGTAATGTTGAAAATCTCCTTATGCTTATAGCAGCAAATCCGTTTCAAAATCCTCCGCCGTATGAGAAACTCGTTGGAAATCTTAAGGAGTGTTATTCACGTAGAATAAACTCTCAGCATAGACTTGTTTATACGGTATATGAGGAAGAAAAAATTATTAAAATTATTTCAATGTGGTCACTTTATGAATTTTAAATAAAAGCACTTAACTTGTTTGGTTAGGTGCTTTTTTATTTATTTTTCGCAATTTTTAGACATTTTAAAAATCCTGTAATCGGTCATCGCTCAGATTTCAATCCGAATAAATTTAATACTTTCCGTAAAACTCAAAAATTAAAATAAAAAGTTTATTTTTCCATATAAAGTTAAAACTATATTAAAACGGGGTGATATTTTGAAAATAGAATTTCGTAAATGTCCTTACAAATTGGTTTTGGTTTGGCTCAGTAAAGAGGAAAGCGAGAACAAAAATATTCTCTCATCTCTGCAACCGCAGTTCAAGGAATGGAGAGCTAATAAATATCAGCCCGTTGTTTTTGAATCCGGCACACGAAACTTAGAGGACGATATGTATATGCTTATGAAACATAATTATGAGGTTTTAGCTAAAGAAGAAATCATTGAAAATTAGTAAGCAACCTCATTACGGTACGTTTAATTCGTACCGATACATAACTTGATTTTCATTTTCAGCGCCCAAAACAAAAGGAACCGAATTAAGTAAAATTTCTATTCTATCCTCACCCGGTACGAGTTCTGTACTTTCACGGCTCAGTTCAAGTCCGGAAATGTGGGTAAGCTCCTCGGCAAAACCTTCAGCGAGCTGATGCAGGAACAATCCCGATGCATAAAAGCAATCGGGGCATTTATGAAAAGCAAGCGCATACAGCGTTTCATAGGGCGCTTTAGCAAAACCCTCCGCCAGATTTTTCGCTTCTTTTTCCGTATAGACATTCTCGTCTACACGGAAGCCTTCTTTAGTGATGAGAAACCTTAATTTTTCCATTTTCATCCTCTTGTCTATACAATCGCTCTACAGAATCTTTATGTGTTAATGATATTATAATCCGTTATCTAAATCAGTACAAGCACTTTTTGATGAATAGAATCATCGTTCTTTTCTCTGCATTATTAATTTGAACCAACACATAACTTAATTTTGTTTTTTATTAGAATGATAATAAAAAATTAGCCTGCGAAAAAACTCGCAGGCTTTATAACTAAAGAAACATAGCCATATAAAACGGAAGATGAACAACACCATCCTTTATCATATAGAATATATGAATTGCCTATCTTTGCGGAAAACCTTTTTCTGAATTTATCAAGTGATGAATGTGCTCTGTAGTTACCCGACTTCACTTCAACAGGCGCAAATTTTTTGCCCTTGGTAATCAAAAATCTATTTTTATATGATTTTCTCTATGGGAACTGTCACTGAAATGCCCGTCACTGACGCTAAAAAAGGTTAAGTCTGTTATCTATCGCAGGCAGATTAAACGCTCGTATTTGTCGATACGGCTTTAATTTTGTCATCGATTTATTCGTTTTTGAATTTCCGTTGAGTCAAGAACGTTTACTGCGCCGTCGCCGTTTACATCTGCAAGCTTTTTCTGCTCGGAAGTGAAGTCGGTGATACTTGCACTGTACTTCTGAATCAGCGTTGCGTCGCTTACTGTCAATACGCCGTTGCCGTCAACGTCGCCTGTTAATTCCGGTTTGCCAATATGACCCACAACAGCTACGGAAGTTTTGGTATCAAGCAGTTCTGTATTTGAAACGGCTCTATTGTTTTCATTAAAGATGATTATTTCGTGCTCTGTTGTGTTGATGTATGTACTTCCGGGCTTTTTGACCTCAAGAGTGAAGGTGTACATCGTTCTCGGTTTGCTGTAGTTACAAATATGATAAGCACTTGATACTGTATATGCGTAATAACTGCTGTCAGATGATTTAGCAAACGGGTCGGGATGTGTAACAACTGAAGTGCCGTTATCATATGCAGGCTGTGAAAGCATACCATCATTATAATATGCGCCGGTAAATGCAAGTGTTTTATCTTCAATGTCATTTTTGTGCATTCCGGGTCCGGACTGACTGAAATGGGTTGTCATCCAGAAGCCTGCGAATTTTGTAATATCGCTTGTGGGGCTAGCTGTTACCGTAACTTCGATAATGTCACCGACCTTTGCCGTGAGTGCAGGTGCCGAAGGGGTTTCAGGCACAGGGTAGTCAATGGAGTGTTCCGATTCTACGTCTGTTACATAAATGTACGCTGTTTCGTCTGCCTTTGTTGCCGCCGAGGTTGAAATTGTGCCTGCAAAGCACGACGTTGCAATAATTTCTGCGAGTAATAAACATTTGATTTTTTTCATTATAAAGCACTTCCTTGAAAATTTTAAATTAATTTCAACGTTTTTATCACTTAAAATATCTTGAGTCGTGTTTTCTTTTAGTCACCATAACTACAATGGTAACAATGATGTTGGCGATTGCAAACAGAATAGCAAGCCAGGGAACAACAGTCAGGTTTATCTTGATGTATGACGAAGAAGAACCGACCACAAATACAAAGGTGTAAAGTACTGACATAAGCAGCATAATTATTGAGCCTGTCAGTGAGAATGCTGTGCAGCAACGTCTTTTCAACAGACCGAGAATTATGTAAGTAACGTAAAACAGCATTGCTATAACAACTATAGACAGAAAAATATTTGAAAGAATAATATCTTCGTTTCTGCCGTATTTGCTGACAAATGAACCGTAGGAAAAAATTGAAAAGCTTGAAATACTGCCCTGTCCTCCGAAAAATTCAAAAGCACCCTGAACAAAGCTGCTTTTCAGCGAAGGAATATCTATCCACGTTAAGAACGGCATTATAATTCCGAGAATGCAAAGTGCAAATGATGAAAAAAGCGTTGCCATAAGCTTTTTGTCGGTTGGTGATTTGGAAACGCCGTTGACAGCACCGTACTGATTGTTATTGTAAACAGGCGGCTGTGAGTAATTCGGTTGTGAATAAGTCGGCTGTTGAGAGTAAGCTTGCTGTTGAGTTGCCTGTACAGGCTGACTGTTTGCACTCTGTACAGGCAACTCCAGCGGAGTACCGCAAGACCTACAGAATTTTGAATTATCATCGTTTTTGTGACCACATTTTTTACAATACATAATTATCCTCCTTAAAAAAATATATGTTTAATTGTATTGTGACTGATTAATCAAGAACCTCGTTCTGTAATTTTGTGAGGTTGCTTATGTCGGTGCATTCCGGATTGTAACCGCCGATGTCCTCGGCAGGGTCGCATTGTTCAGAAGAAAACTCATAGCCGTTAAGCTTCACTCGGAATCTGAAGTAAGCATCACTTCGTCCTCCGGTGATGTAAAGATTTCCGTTTTTACCAACGCTTGGACCGCTGTCGCCACCGAAAAATTCTTGCACATGGGTTGCTTTGTCATCGCCGTTCTTAAAGGTGTACATCTCATATCGCTGCTGCAGACCTGTGCCGATTATAATGAACAATTCGGGTATGTCGTCTCTGTCAACGTCATAGAGAAAATATGATTCAGGTCGTGAGTACATTTCATGATTTATTACGCTATCCTTTATTACGTCGAAATATGCCTCATAAATCTTTCTCTTTGCTTCGTAGCTGACAGATTCAGTAACCGTGATATCGTCGCCCGTTATGCCGTTAAGAAAAGCAATCGCCTCGTCATAGGTCATAGCCTTATTTTTATGAACGGTTGTGTCGATTCCCTGGCTTTCGGGCATCCCCTCCGACATCATCAGAATGTCTGAAACGTGGTCGGCAAGGTTAAAGGTTGCGTCTTTATACTCTTCTGCTTTCAGACTGCCGTTTTTTTCTTTGAATTGGTAGTAGGTTTTGGTTGTAAACTCGTCTGCGCCTTTGTGAAAAGCGTAAAGCGTTTTTTCGCCCTCAATCTGAAACAGAAATGTTTTTATTCCTCCGTCTCCGCCTGCATCGTTTTCGTCCCAGAAATAATTTTCACTTGTGTATAGTTTTTCAACTTTTCCGTCCTCAAAGGTGTATATGTTAAGTTTTGTTGAACCCTTATCAAGATAATCGGGACTTAAGTGAGATACATTGGTGTATATCATTTCGGGAGTTTCATCACCGTAGATGTCGCAGAATACGACAGGTCTTGATTCGTTTCCTTCTCCAAGCTGCCACGTGAAATTTCTGATAGACGTTTTGTCATTTTCAAGCACGCTTTTGTAGGCTTTGTATGCGTCAAGGTATTCGGGAACTGTTGACGGCTCGGTTGTCTGAACCTCTGTTGTATCTTCGACTGTTGCTACTGCGGCGGTTGTGGTGGTAACATCGGAATCGGATTTGCCCGAAATGTTTACACCTATCAGTGTTCCTGCAGTGATTCCTATTACAACAACACCTGATATGACGCCGATTATTGCCTTTGCAGTCGACGAAATGCCTTTCTTCGCCGCAGTCGCTGCAACTGCTTTTGCGGTTTCGGAAGCTGTTGATGCGGCAGTTGAAGCAGAGGTTAATACATCTGAATTTATTTTTGCGTAAATAACTGCGGCTGTGCTTTCCGAAATCAACGATTGTTCAACCTGTCCGACAAAAATCTTTGCAAACGGCAGAACGGGGATTCCAACAATGCCAAAGAACTTTGTGCCGGTCTTGCGTTCCTGATCCTCAATTTCTGTGCGGATAGCTTTGCGTGCAAGATATAGCCTCGATTTTACCGTACCTTCAGTGCAATCCATGATCTGTGCAATTTCAGAGATTGTTAGGTTGTCAAAGTAATAAAGCGTTATTGTTTGCCGTTGTACATCGCTTAATTCGTATATGATTTGCCTGAGACGTGCGCTCAAATCCTCTTTTTCGGCATAAACCTCGGGTAACATAAGGTCGGATTCAAGCTCTGTGACGGACGAATCGTCTTCTTCGTCGTCAATTGAAACCGAGGGCTTTCTTTTGTTCAGCAAGGTTTTACTTTCGTTGATTGCGATTTTCTGTACCCACGTGTTGAATGCCGACGGATCATCAAGCGAAGAAATACTCTGCCACACCTTTGAGAATGTAATCTGAAGTATGTCCTCGGCGTCGGAAACGTTTTTTGTTGTTGCAAATGCAATTGCATAGATTTTTTTGTAATACTTTGTGTACAATTTCTCAAAGCTTTTTTGATCTTTGTTCTGAACGGCACGCACAAGCATTATTTCCTGTTCGTTGATAGCCATTAAAATTCCCTTATCCATTCCTTTAAAATAAATTTATTGACCTTTCATTAATATAGACTAAAGAAGTTTAAAAAAGGTTTAACAAAAAATAAAAAAATTCATATTTATCTTTTTTTACAAAAAGCAAAACTGAATTTTGTATGTGTTGCATATACTCTCTTAGTTAAAGTGATGATTTCACCATAAAGTGAGAGATGCGTTCAACCAAGCAGAATGCACAAATCAAATTTAAAACTGTATTTCTTCTATACTTACCATTATAGACAAACATCTCCCACAAAGAAAATCAAACAGCACATACAATGCAACATAAGAGTGGCAAGTTTTACTTATTGTAAGATAAATTATTTAAATTCCAAAACAAGTCTTAAATTATTCAGCAGATGGTTAAATTCTTCACCTCTTTTGCATTTTTTGCAGAATTGTCTTGTTTTTTACTTATTTTTATGTATTATGTATATATAATTTTATCACATAAACAAATTACCGTCAAGTATGTTATAAAATATAATACATGTGGTAGATTCATTGTTCAGAATGCCGAATAATATCATACTTTGAAATAACTGAAATAGTGTAAATCCGTTTTTCTTTAGTTCCACCATAGCATCTGTAATAATAATGTTTGCAATTGGAAATATGAGTGCAATCCGGGGTACGATGGATTTTTGAGTTTCTGTTGTTTACGGGGATAATTATATCAGAAATATTTTTTCATTCGTAAATTTTACGATTGATTTTTTGTGTTATGGGATTATAATATTTATAAGACGAAATAAATAATTTAATAGGAGGTATTTGTTTGAATAAATATACTTACAATGATTTCAAAACTTTATATTTCAGAAAAAGCAAGCTTACATCAGCTCTACAAAAGCTGATTGATTTGGTGTCAGGCTCATCAGTTTTAATCAAGCCGTATATGGAAGATGAAAACGGTTGCTATAATGAGGGAAAAACCCTCAGCTTTATAGACGATTTAATGTGCGCACTGAAAACATATCTTAGCTTTGCAAGGGCAACACAAATTGCAGATTACAGCGAGGATGTCTCGGACTCCGATTTTTATGCGGTTTCGCAGGAAGAGGAAATGTGTTATAAAGGCTTTATCTACTGTGCCCTAAGAGTAATTTATTCCAACTATTTGGAACTATGTAATCAGACCTTTTCCTCATTGGTTATTATGCTTGACCATACGCAGATATATCGGTCATACACTGAGCTGATTAAAAATCTGTATATGAATTGGCATAATCCCGAAGAACACCAGGGCTGGGGCAATAACGCATATGATACATTTGCTTACACAAACAATATTATTACAAAATCATATAGTCAATCAAATGAGACTTCGTTTCAGGATTACTACCTTGTGACAGACGAAGAGATGCAGGAGATGCTTCGCAGTCTTACCATGGATGAGAAAAAACAGCTTAAAGAATGGGATGAAACCGAGAAAAAAATTAAAGCTTTTGAGAAAGAGCTGTATAAAGAAGAAGATATTACTCAGGAAATGATAGACGATGTTTACTTTTATGAAGAAGAACAGAAGGAAAAAATGAAATATATTGATGAATATATTATGTCTTTTGTCAATCCTCAAAACTTCAGAGAAAATTTATCTGCATTTTTTCATTATCAGCACAAGCTTGGTACGATAGAAAAATTTAAAGACGTAATTACAGGTATGATAGATTTCTTTATGCTTGCAAAAGGAAAATCATCAATTGCAAATGCAGATAAGTTCTATTTCACTCTGGCACGCTTGCAAAAGGTTATCGGACAAACCTCAGCAATGCTTAACAGAAGCGAGGGATGAGTTATGGGAAGATTTAAAGACGACTTTTACAAATTGCTGATTTATCAAATAGTAGAATATCAGCCCGACAGAGACAAAAAGGAACCCTTTTTATACAGCTACCTGAAAAAAAAGAAAGAAGATAACCCACGTCTTGTAATACGCAGGGCATATTATGAGTATAATCAAAATAAATTATTAAATTCAGAACAGGTATTCAACGCTGCTTTACAACTTGTAAAAAGAGAAAAAACACTTCAAAATATAAAAAATAAAGGCTCTTTTGTTATTTCTATAATAAACGACGAAGAGAAATTCAGAAAGCTCAAAGAGGAATCCGATACAAATGAGCTTTGCTGCAAAATTGTAAGTGAAATTCTTTCTTTGTTTCCATACAATGAAAAGCGGAATGACAAATATGTTGTCCTTAGGGAAAAGCAGCTTATGCTCAACAGCGGAGAATTTGAGAATAAGCTTGAGTATTTCTCTTTCTTATTGTCAATTGCAACGTCCGGGAAGTACTACATAGACGATAAATGCTTTGAATTATTCTGCGATATATGGAGTGACATAAGAAAAAATAACAGTGATTTACCTGAAATAACTGTACAGAAAAATAATAAAAACAACCTTAAGATAATCGGTGATACATTTAAATTATCAGATAAATCCATTAATAATGCTCATGCTTTATCTTTAAAAAAGCTGAATGCTTTGACAGAACTGTTGCTTGCAAAAATTATCAGAAATGATGCAGAGGCGTGGCTGTATGATTCCGGATATTCTGTAAACGAAAAGTCAAGAAACATTTCTATGCCACGTAAAACAGACAGCACCATGGATTTACTGGATGATTTTTTTACACGACCGGGAATGTCCTATGAATTTAACAACAGTGTTCAGCAAAGCAGTAATTTTGTTTCTACAGAATTGACCGAAAAGAAAAAGCAGGAAATTCAAACTCTGTTCGGGCTTTTGGATAGTGATAAAAACCGAAGAACCGTAATAATACCTTTATTTATCGACAGCTTAACAGGTGATGGCCTTTATATTGCAGGGAATGATTATATAAATGATAACAGCAATGTAAGAGATTATCGCAAAAAACATAATTGCTGTTATTCTATGGTGGAATTGTATGATACCAATATCGATAAAAGCTTATTGATGAACAGTGTTGCTTTTGATTTTGATGAGGTTTATTTTGATAATCTGGATGAGGCTTACAAAGCTTATCTGGCGCATATAAGCATTGAGAACTATTTACGCTTTACGTTTTATTGTGACCAGAACAAAAAGAAACCGTTAGGTTGTCCGAGGTCATTTTTGAATTATTTTGATTGCGAAGATGATGATTGTGATATTGAACAGCTTAAGAAAGCCGAGAGTTTAGAATTATCACAAATCAAAACAGGAGAATTACCGGCTATATCCTCATCAAAAATCAGATTTTAGATAGTAAAATGCTTTTAAACCCATATTCTTGCTGTGAGTACAAGGGTGTTCTTGCTGTGACCGCAAGGGTATTCTTGCTATTACTGTAAGGGTATTTTGCTATGAGTGCAAGGACATTCTTACTATGACTGTAAGGGTATTTTGCTGTGACCGCAAGGGTATTCTTGCTATGACCGCAAGGGTATTCTTGCTATGACCGCAAGGGTATTCTTACTGTGAGTACAAGGGTATTCTTGCTATGACCGCAAGGGTATTCTTGCTGTGAGTGCAAGGGTATTCTTGCTGTGAGTACAAGGGTATTCTTGCTGTGACCGCAAGGGTATTCTTGCTGTGACTGCAAGGGTGTTCTTGCTGTGACCGCAAGGGTATTCTTGCTATGACCGCAAGGGTATTCTTGCTATGACCGCAA
>CAMKNF010000006.1 GCA_946414115.1 uncultured Ruminococcus sp.
GATTTCATTCAAAGGATAATAAGCTTTTGTTGACATAAAATCTACTCCTTATCTAATCTTTTATAATGTATAGTATCACATTTTCAAGATACAACTGCATTATAACACTTGTATATTATTTTTGCAAGCTAAAATGCAATTATTCTTTTTAAAAATTGCAAAAATTTCTTCCGTAAATTTCTATATGCTCAACCTCAATAATATTTTGAATTTTTTTAACCTTTTTTCTTGCATTTTGCAAATGGATTTTACTTTTATTAGTGATATAATAAAAAGTACGTCTGAAAATTATGCAAAAAATAGACATTACTTGACTTTTGTGCATTTTTTCTTCATAGATTTGCCTCAATATCCGATTTGACGAAATTGCTTTAAAGTGATAAAATATGGTTAATAAATATGTGAGGTACAACGTGATGGGTAAAAAAGCGGTTTCCTTATTAATATGCGTTTTATCATTGGCGTTTATGCTTTTCGGCTGCGGCGAAAATAAAAACTCGGAGATTGTCGGCGAGTGGGTTCCCACAACGGCAACGCTTAACGGCTCAACGATTAAATATGACGAGCTTGGAATTGAAAAGGAAAAGTTCGGTTTTGTCTTTACGGACGACGGCAAGTGTACTGCTACGCTTGCAGGAATAAATGACGAAAGCTCATACACATTCAACGGAACGTCTGTTGACATTCAGATAAACGGAGAGGATTATAAGCTTGATTATGAAAAAGGCAACCTCACTTTGTCGCTGAATTACGGCGGAGAATATACGTCGTTTACATTTACAAAGGCGAGATAAATTAATTCGGAATTCGGAATGCGTAATTCGGAATTTCGAGTTTCAGGGAAATCTGTAAATATTTTTAGTATAACAACGGAGTCAAAAAAGCTCCGTTTTTTTTGCGTCCTTATTTATGCGGAAAATAATTGAAAATCCACGCATTGTGTGATATACTAAAAAAGTATAATTATTTATTTTGGAGAGTGAACGCAATGTCAGACAAAACTGTCCGCACAAGATATGCTCCCAGTCCTACGGGATTTATGCACGTGGGCAACCTGAGAACGGCTCTTTACGAGTATCTTGTTGCAAAATCGCAGAACGGAAAATTTGTTTTGAGAATTGAGGACACAGACCGTGAACGCCTTGTTGAAGGTGCGGTTGACGTCATTTACAATACACTAAAGCTTGCAGGACTAAAGCACGACGAGGGTCCCGACGTCGGCGGTGATTTCGGTCCGTATGTTCAGTCCGAGAGAAAAGGAATGTATCTGCCGTATGCAGAACAGCTTATAAAAGAGGGCAAGGCTTATCGCTGTTTCTGCACGAAGGAGCGCCTTGAAAAGCTGCAGAACGACAATATCGGCGGAGGTTATGACCGTCACTGCCGTGACTTGCCGCAGGAGGAAATTGACAGACTGCTTGCAGAGGGCGTTCCGTATGTTATCCGTCAGAAAATGCCGATTGAGGGCAGTACAACGTTTGTTGACGCAGTTTTCGGCGAGATTACCGTTGACAATACTGAATTGCAGGATCAGATTTTAATTAAAACAGACGGCTACCCGACCTACAATTTTGCAAACGTAATTGACGACCACACAATGGGAATTACTCACGTTGTGCGTGGCTGCGAATATTTAAGCTCCACGCCGAAGTATAATCTTCTTTACGAGGCTTTCGGCTGGGAAATCCCGACATATATTCATCTTCCGCTTATTATGGGCAAGGACGAGGACGGCAATGTTTCAAAGCTGTCAAAACGTCACGGCGCAACAGGCTTTTATGATTTGATTGACGAGGGTTATCTGCCCGAGGCTATAATCAACTACATTGCACTTTTAGGCTGGTGCCCGAAGGATAATCAGGAGATTTTCACTCTTTCAGAGCTTGAAAAGGAATTTGACATCAGCGGAATCAGCAAGTCACCGTCGGTGTTTGACTATGACAAGCTGTCGTGGTTCAACGGCGAATACATCAAGGCAATGACAGCGGAGCAGTTTACCGAGGTTGCAATGCCGTACTATAAAAAGGTATTTGGCGACAGGGAAATGCCGTATCTGAAATTTGCCGAGATTTTGCAGAAGCGCACAACCCAGCTTACGCAGATTCCCGAAATGCTCGACTTTTTTGCAGAGCTTCCCGAGTACGGCAAGGAGCTTTTTGTAAACAAGAAGAGCAAGACGAACCTTGAAAACGCTCCCGTTGTGCTTAAAGAGGCTTACGAAAGATTGAAGGCTCTGCCCGATTGGACGGCTGACGCAATCCACGACTGCCTTATCAATATGGCTGTTGAAAAAGAGCTTAAGAACGGCACAGTTATGTGGCCTGTACGAATTGCGGCGGCAGGCAAGACGGTTACTCCCGGCGGCGCAATTGAGATTTTAGACATTCTGGGCAGAGATGAGTCGCTGAAAAGACTTGAAAAAGGTCTCGAAATTTTAGATTAAAGTGTTGATATTTTTTCGTAGGGACACGGTGTGCCGTGTCCGTCACATAAATTGCAAAGTAATTTATGTGATTGGGGACGTCTGGGAAGCCGTCCCTTACGGAAATGTTTGTTTATTACTATAACGATGATTTAATTGGAAAAGTCTTATGGTTAATTTGGACACGGCACGCCGTGTCCCTACGGATATGATTCAAAAGTCCGTAAAACAAATAACGTTGTAAAAATAAAAATTCGGAGCGAAGCGACCCGTAATTGTTAATTATTAATTGTAAATTGTAAAGGCAGGAAGGACAGTTTTTATGGCTGAAGAAATTAAAAATATTGAAAATGAAGAGGTTATGCAGAACAACTTCATTCACGATTTTATAAATGAGGATATTGCCGAAAACGGCAGATTTGAGGGTAAAAAGGTTCATACTCGCTTTCCTCCCGAGCCTAACGGCTATCTGCATATCGGTCACGCAAAGGCTATCTGCATTGACTTTGGCACGGCTGAAAAGTTCGGCGGAATCTGCAACCTCCGTATGGACGACACCAACCCAACAAAAGAGGACGTTGAGTATGTTGACGCTATCAAGGAGGATATCAAGTGGCTCGGCTTTGACTGGGACGACAGATTTTACTATGCGTCCGAGTATTTTGAGCAGATGTACGAGTACGCTGTTGAGCTGATTAAAAAGGGACTTGCCTATGTCTGCGAGCTTACTCCCGATCAGGTGAGGGAGTACAGGGGCGATACGCAGACGCCTGCAAAGAGCCCGTACCGTGACCGCCCGATCGAAGAGAGCCTTGACTTGTTTGAGCGTATGAAAAACGGTGAATTTGAGGACGGCAAGATGACCTTGCGTGCGAAGATTGACCTTGCTTCGGGCAACTTTAATATGCGTGACCCCGTTATCTACAGAATAAACCGTCTGCATCATCACAGAACAGGCGACAAGTGGTGCATTTATCCGATGTACGACTTTGCACACCCTATTGAGGACGCAATCGAGGGCATTACTCACAGCCTTTGTTCACTTGAGTTTGAGGCTCACCGTCCGCTTTATGACTGGGTAATCAACAATATTTCCGCACCCTGCAAGCCTCGTCAGATTGAGTTTGCAAGGCTCGGAATCAACAACACGGTTATGTCAAAGCGTAAGCTTCGTGAGCTTGTTGAAAAGAGCTATGTTGACGGCTGGGACGACCCGAGAATGCCTACGCTCTGCGGACTTCGCAGACGTGGATATACTCCGAAGGCAATACGCTCATTCATTGACCAGATTGGCGTTTCAAAGGTTAATTCAATTGTTGAATACAGCTTTTTGGAGCACTGTCTGCGTGACGACTTGAACGAAACGGCACAGCGTGTTATGTGCGTAATTCACCCGATTAAGCTTGTGCTTACTAACTATCCCGAGGGCAAGACCGAGGAATTTGAGGTTGAGAACAACCCCAACCGCCCCGAGGACGGCACACGCACTGTAACGTTTTCAAGGGAAAGCTACATTGAAGCCGAGGACTTTATGGAGGAGCCGATTAAGAAGTATCAGCGACTTTATCCCGGCAACGAGGTGCGCCTGAAGGGAACGTACATTGTAAAATGCACAGGCTGTAAAAAGGACGAAAACGGCAATGTCGTTGAGGTTTACGCAGAGTACGACCCCGAAACAAGGGGAGGCAACACTCCCGACGGCAGAAAGGTAAGAGGTACAATCCACTGGGTTGACGCAAACAATTGCGCCGATGCGGAGGTAAGGCTCTACGACAACCTCTTTACCGTACCCGACCCCGATGTCGGCGACAGGAATTTCCTCGATTACCTCAACCCGAATTCGCTTGAAATCCTCAAAAACTGCAAGGCTGAAAAGAGCCTTGAAAGCGCCGAAGCACCGAAAAGCTTCCAGTTTATGCGCCTCGGCTACTTCTGTGTTGACAACAAGAACAGCTCTAAGGAACACCTTGTATTCAACAGAAGCGTAAGCCTGAAAGACGGTTTCAGGAAGAAATAAAACGCATAAAAAAGCCTTTGCAAATTCCGCAAAGGCTTGACATTAGTTTTTTATATGATATAATTAAGTTAGAAAAAGGGTACTGCGCAAGCGGTTACTCCACTATTGGTATTAGAAACACCGTTAGATTGGAGTCTGGGCGGTGTTTCTTTTTATGTAAAATAAAAAGTCTTTGTACTTATTTTTTCTTGTGAAAAATCTCGTAGCAAAGAGAGATAACGCTGATAATCAAAGTTCCGAGTAAAAATAAGTCAGAAAATGATACCATAGTTATCACCTCCCTTTCGGGAGCAACCGCCTGCCGTTTGTCAGTACCCTCGCTTTTATTTTAGCGAGGTTTTTTTCTTTTGTCAATATTTGGTAAAATTAAAACAAGGTACAGTTACTCGGCTGTGCCTTGTTCCATTTTGTACTTTATTATTTTAAAAATAAATGCTATAATGATTACAGAATAATTGTTAATTCTAAATTGTTAATTGTTAATTGAGTTTCGGGTGATATTATGAAAAATGTTCTTATTACGGGCGGTTCGGGCGGAATCGGTTCGGCACTCTGCGTTGCGTTTGCGCAGGCAGGCTGTAATGTAGCCGTTCACTATAATAAAAACAATGACGGAGCCGAGAGGCTTGCGAAAATCCTCTGCGATAGCTACGGAGTGGGTGCGCTTGCGGTTCAGGCTGACGTGTCGGACAGGCAGTCGGTAAACGAGATGTTTGACGCAATAGACAACACTATGGGCAGTATTGACGTGCTTGTGAACAACTCGGGGATTGCACAGCAGAAGCTGTTTACCGACATTACGGCTGACGACTGGAAAGAAATGCTCGGCGTAAACCTTGACGGAGTTTTCAACTGCACACAGGAGTGTCTTAAAAGATATATGATAAAAAATCACAGCGGAGTGATTCTGAATATCAGCTCAATGTGGGGACAGGTCGGTGCGTCCTGCGAGGTGCATTACAGCGCTGCAAAGGCAGGAGTAATCGGACTTACAAAGGCGCTTGCAAAAGAGGTCGGATTGTCGGGAGTGCGTGTGAACTGCATTTGCCCCGGTGTGGTTATGACCGATATGATGAAGTCATTTGACGAGCAAACCATAAACGAGCTGAAAGAGGAAACGCCGCTTAATACCCTCGGAACGCCGAAGGATATTGCAGATGCGGCGGTGTTTTTGTGCAGTGACAAGGCGAAATTCATTACAGGACAAATACTCGGTGTAAACGGAGGGTTTGTAATATAATGTGTTGTAGGGGGCGGCATTCTTGACGTCCCGATAGGTCATTTTGCTCTGATTTGTTTATCAAAACTATTGATATTATATCAATATTCTGATATAATATGATTATAATATATAAAAGGAGAGAAACGTATGGCAAATATCAGACCGAGTTCAGATTTGAGAAATAAGTATAATGAAATTTCAGAGTTTTGTAACAAATATAATGAACCTGTTTTTATCACAAAGAATGGTACGGGAGATTTGGTTGTCATTTCAAACGCAGAGTATGAAAGACTTTGTGGCAGACAGGAACTGCGCAGATTATTGCTTGAAGGACTGGAAGGTATAACTCCGTCATCAGGAATTCCTGCCGAAGATGTTTTTGCTGATATAGAAAGAGAGTTTGGCTTTGGAAAAGTATAAAATAGTTTTTGAATCGCATGCATTGCGTGATTTGCGTGAAATAGTCAGATATATTGCTGAAATTTTGAAAGAGCCGGTAATTGCAGAACGAATACACAACTCTATAAAAAATCAAATATTATCGCTTGAAGTTATGCCATATCGTCATAAACTGATTGATGATGAAGTGTTAAATAAAAAGGAAATTCGCAAAATGCCTGTTGAAAAATATTTGGTTTTTTATTGTGTTACCGAGAAAAGCAAAACCGTACATATTTTTCGAATTTTATATAACCGCAGAGAATGGAAAAATTTAATATAATTGTATAAAACAAAAGCTGTTTAAGATTACAATCGTAGTAATCTTAAACAGCTTTTTATTTTTTTGAAATTCTGCTTTATTTGTAATCAGTCAACCTTGGGGAGGCTGTCAAAGCTCTTCTGGAGTTCCTCGTCTGTGGGAATGTAGTCGCTCATTGCGCCGTCGTTGAACTTCTCGTAAGCCATCATATCAAAGTAGCCTGTGCCTGTAAGACCGAAGAGGATTGTTTTTTCCTCGCCTGTTTCCTTGCACTTGAGAGCCTCGTCAATTGTAACTCTGATTGCGTGACTGCTTTCGGGAGCAGGGAGAATACCCTCAACTCTTGCAAACTGCTCAGCAGCGGCAAATACGGAAGTCTGCTCAACAGATGTTGCTTCCATAAGTCCGTCATGGTAGAGCTGTGAAAGAGTTGAGCTCATACCGTGGTAGCGGAGTCCGCCTGCGTGGTTTGCAGAGGGAATGAAGTTGCTGCCGAGTGTGTACATCTTTGCAAGAGGGCATACCATACCTGTATCGCAGAAGTCGTATGCAAACTTACCTCTTGTAAAGCTCGGACAGGAAGCCGGCTCAACTGCAATAATTCTGTAGTCAGCCTCGCCTCTGAGCTTTTCGCCCATAAACGGAGAGATAAGTCCGCCGAGGTTTGAGCCGCCGCCTGCACAGCCGATAATAATGTCAGGCTTTACGCCGTATTTGTCAAGAGCCGCCTTTGCTTCAAGACCGATAACCGACTGGTGAAGAAGTACCTGATTTAATACACTGCCGAGAACGTAGCGGTAACCCTCGGTTGTTGTTGCGGCTTCAACTGCCTCGGAAATTGCACAGCCGAGGCTTCCTGTTGTGCCGGGGTGAGCCTCAAGAATCTTCTTGCCGACCTCTGTTGTCATTGAGGGAGAGGGAGTAACGCTTGCGCCGTAGGTTCTCATAACCTCACGTCTGAAAGGCTTTTGTTCGTAGGAAACCTTTACCATAAATACCTTGCAGTCAAGTCCGAAGTAGGAGCAAGCCATTGAAAGAGCTGTACCCCACTGACCTGCACCTGTTTCGGTTGTAACGCCCTTTAAGCCCTGTTTCTTTGCATAATAAGCCTGTGCAATTGCGCTGTTGAGCTTGTGGCTTCCGCTTGTGTTGTTGCCCTCAAATTTGTAGTAGATTTTAGCGGGCGTGTCGAGTGCCTTTTCAAGAAAGTATGCACGGATAAGCGGAGAGGGACGGTACATCTTGTAGAAATTCTGGATTTCCTCGGGAATGTCGATGTATGCGTCTGTGTCGTTAAGCTCCTGTGCAACAAGCTCCTCGCAGAATACGGGATAAAGCTCCTCTGCCTTCATAGGCTGGAGAGTTGCGGGATTGAGAAGCGGAGCAGGCTTGTTTTTCATATCTGCTCTTACGTTGTACCACTGTGACGGGATTTCCTTTTCGTCAAGGTAGATTTTGTAAGGGATTTTGTTTTCTGCCATTTTTATGACCTCCAATATTATTGTATTTCAATTACCAAAACATTTTATCGGTTTAAATCGATAACGTGCCTTTGTTGTATTATACCATAAAAAATATGCCTTGTCACGCTATTTTGTAAAATACTTGATTTCAATACAAAATCTATATTTTATTTTACTTTCATTTTACAATCGGGCTGTTCTGCTTTTTACAAAATGTAAATAAACTATAGCTGTACGATAAAGTACAGAACAGAAAAAACGACAAATATTTTAAGGAGAATTTAAAAATGAAAAAGGTATTAAGCAAAATTACGGCAATTACTGTAATGAGTGCTCTTGCAGTTACAGCATTCGCAGGCTGCGGCGGAAACTCAACATCAAGCTCATCTGAAACAAAGGCTGAAAGCGCAGCATTTGACACAAGCAAAACAATCGCAGTTGTAACAAGAGAAGAAGGCTCGGGCACAAGAGATGCTTTCACAGAGCTTACAGGCGTTCTTGTTAAAGACGGCGACACAAAGACTGACAACACAACATCATCTGCTGTTACAATCAACAGCACAGAGGCTGTTATCACAAACGTTAAGGATAACGACTCCGCAATCGGTTACATTTCACTCGGTTCACTCAACGACACAGTAAAGGCTCTTAAGGTTGGTTCGGTTGAGGCTACAGCAGAGAACGTAAAATCAGGCGACTACGTAATCAGCCGTCCGTTCAACATTGCATACAAGGGTGAGTTAAGCGAGGTTGCACAGGACTTTGTTGACTACATCTTAAGCTCTGACGGTCAGAAGGTTGTAGCAGACGAGGGTTACGTTGCTGTTACTGAAAACGCAGCTTACAGCGGTAAAAAGCCTGAGGGTAAAATCAGCGTTGCAGGTTCTTCTTCTGTATCTCCCGTAATGGAGAAGCTTGCAGAGGCTTATCAGAAAGTAAACACAAACGCAAAGGTTGAAATTCAGACATCAGACTCGTCAGCAGGTATGCAGGCTGCTATGGAAAGCACTTGCGACATCGGTATGGCTTCACGTGAGTTAAAGGACAAGGAAGCAAGCGAGCTTAAGGGAACAACAATCGCAAAAGACGGTATCGCAATTATCGTAAACAAGGCTAACTCTTGCGAAGACCTCACTGTTGACCGGATTAAATCAATCTACACAGGCGAAACAACTGTTTGGAGTGACGTGATTAAATGAGATTGAAAACGTTCAGAGAAAGGGCTATGCAGGGAGTTTTCTTCCTGACAGCCCTTGCGAGCATTGCCTCGGTTGCAATAATCTGTGTTTTCCTGTTTATTAACGGTGTGCCTGCTATGGCTGAAATCGGCTTATTTGATTTCATCGGAGGTCAGAAGTGGGCGCCGACAAATGTTCCTGCAAGCTTCGGCATATTCGATATGATTGTTGCAAGCGTTTACGTTACGGCAGGAGCTATCGTAATCGGTGTTCCGATTGGTATTCTGACGGCAGTTTTCCTTGCAAGATTCTGCCCGAAGCCGCTGTATAAAATCTTAAAGCCTGCTACCGAATTGCTTGCAGGAATTCCCTCTATCGTTTACGGCTTTTTTGGACTTATGGTAGTAGTTCCGTTTATCCGTGACAACTTCGGCGGCTTCGGTTCAAGCTGGCTTGCGGCGTCAATCGTACTCGGCATTATGATTCTCCCGACTATTATCGGCGTTTCCGAGTCGGCAATAAGGGCAGTACCCGAAAGCTACTACGAGGGTGCGCTTGCACTCGGAGCTACAAAGGAAAGATCTGTTTTCAAGACTATTCTTCCTGCGTCAAAGTCGGGTGTGCTTGCGGCTGTCGTACTCGGAATAGGCAGAGCATTGGGCGAAACAATGGCTGTTGTTCTGATTGCAGGCAATCAGGTGCAGATTCCGACAAGGCTTACCGACGGACTTCGCACGCTGACTGCAAATATCGTGCTTGAAATGGGATATTCAACAGGCTTGCACCGTCAGGCACTTATTGCAACAGGAGTTGTACTTTTTGTATTTATCCTGCTGATTACGCTTTCAATGCAGGCTATAAAGAGTAGGAGTGAAAAGCATGGCTGATATGAATAATACGGCGGTGATTGACGAGATTAAGCCGATTAACAAGGTGACCTTTAAACAGCGTATGATTTCGTACAAAAGAAAACCTCTCTCCCTTGTTATGCTTTTGCTGGTTGCTTTGGCGGCTGTGCTTTCTGCGGCGGCGCTTGTGTTTATTATAGTATATGTGCTTGTCCGTGGAATACCCAACCTCACTCCCGAGCTTTTTGCACTTACATATAACAGCGACAACGTTTCGTGTATGCCGTCAATCATCAACACAATTGTGCTGACGCTGCTTACACTTTTAATAGCAGTTCCGTTCGGTATCGGAGCGGCAATTTACCTTGCCGAGTATGCCAAAAAGGGCAATAAGCTTGTAAAGGTTATCCGCACAATGGCTGAAACACTCGCAGGCATTCCGTCAATAGTTTACGGCCTTTTCGGTATGCTGTTCTTTGTTTATGCGCTTAACTGGGGGTATTCACTGCTTGCAGGTGCGTTTACCCTTGCTATTATGGTTTTGCCTACTATTATGCGTACAACCGAGGAGGCACTTCTTACCGTTCCCGACTCTTACCGAGAGGGTAGTTACGGCTTGGGTGCAGGAAAGCTGAGGACGATTGTAAGAATTATTCTGCCCAGCGCAATGCCGGGAATCCTTGCAGGCGTTATTCTTGCAGTCGGCAGAATTGTCGGCGAAACTGCGGCTTTGATTTACACCTACGGCTCTGCAACAGGCTATGCAACGGGACTGTTAAATTCAGGACGTTCGCTTGCCGTACATATGTATGTCCTCACAAACGAGGGACTTCACACAGACCAGGCGTGGGGAACGGCTGTTGTTCTGCTTGTGCTTGTGTTCGGAATCAACACTCTTTCGGCATTTATAGCAAAGAAGCTTGGAAATAAGAAAGGATAATCTTAACAGATGGATAAGTTTACTATAGATAATATGAATCTTTATTACGGCAAGTTTCACGCTCTTAAGGACGTGACTTTGCATATGCCGAAAAATAAGATTACTGCTTTTATCGGACCGTCGGGCTGCGGTAAGTCAACTCTGCTTAAGTCGCTCAACAGAATGAACGACCTTGTTGAGGGCTGTAAGATTACGGGCGACATAAGGCTTGACGGAGCGGACATTTACGGCGATATAGATATTAACGTACTGCGCAAAAGGGTAGGTATGGTTTTTCAGAAGGCTAATCCGTTCCCTATGAGCGTGTATGACAATATCGCTTTCGGCCCGAGAACTCACGGAATCAAGAAGAAAAGTGAGCTTGACCAAATTGTTGAGCAGTCGTTAAGAGATGCGGCAATCTGGGATGAGCTTAAAGACAGACTAAAAAAGAGTGCGCTCGGTCTTTCGGGCGGTCAGCAGCAGCGTCTTTGTATTGCAAGAGCACTTGCGGTAAAGCCCGAGGTACTGCTTATGGACGAGGCAACCTCTGCACTTGACCCGATTTCTACGGGAAAGATTGAGGAACTTTGCCTTAAACTGAAGGACGAATATACAATCATTATGGTTACTCACAATATGCAGCAGGCGTTGCGTATCTCCGACAACACTGCGTTTTTCCTGCTCGGAGAAATGGTTGAGTACAACAGCACCGACGCTGTATTTTCATCTCCGCAGGATAAGCGTACTGAAGAATACATTACGGGAAGGTTCGGCTAATGAGAGAATACTTTGACACAGAACTTGCAAATCTTAACAATCAGCTTATCGGAATGGGTACTCTTGTTGAGAGTGCAATTAAAAATGCCGTTGAAATTATTGCAAATAACAGTGCGGAGCTTTTGGATAAGGCAAGAGAACAGGAGGAGCTTATTAACACCTCCGAAAGAAAAATTCAGAATCACTGCATTAGACTTCTGCTTCATCAGGCACCTGTTGCACACGATTTGCGTGAGGTTTCTTCTGCGCTTAAAATGATTACCGACCTTGAAAGAATCGGCGATCAGGCTATAGATATTGCCGAGGTTTCGCAGTACATCAAAAGCAGAAACAACGTTATCAACGTAACGCATATTGACGAGATGGCAAATCAGGCATCAAAAATGGTTACGCTTGCAATTGACGCATTTGTTAAGAAGGATTTTGACCTTGCAAAGAAAGTAAGCCAAAGCGACGATGTTATTGACAAGTTGTTTGACAAGGTCAAGGAAGAAACGGTTGAGATAATTCAGCGTGACAAAGCGCTCGGCGAAGAGGCAATTGATTTGATGATGATTGCAAAGTACCTTGAAAGAATAGGTGACCACGCTGTTAATATTGCGGAATGGGTTGCGTTTTCAATTACGGGAAGCAGAGAGCTTTGAGTTTAATTCGGAATTTGTAATGCGTAATTCGGAATTAATTGCAACGCAATTTATGCGTTATGGCGAACACAGTTTGTTTCTGCAATCATAACTTGACACTTAATTGTGATTTATATTATTTACATTTTTTGCGGCTGTGGTATAATATAGACAACAAAGCTAAACAGGAGTTAATAAAATGCTTATTTATATTGTTGAGGACGATACTGATATAAGGGAGCTTGAAACGTATGCGCTGAAAAACAGCGGATATGAGGTGCAGAGCTTTGCCGAGAGCAAAAGCTTTTTCAAGGCTTGTACTACCCAGATACCACAGCTTGTAATTCTTGACGTAATGCTCCCCGATTTTGACGGTCTTTCGGTGCTTGAAAAGTTACGACAGGACGCAGTTACAAAGTCTGTTCCCGTAATTCTTGTTACGGCAAAGGGCAGTGAAATGGACAAGGTAAAAGGCCTTGATATGGGTGCCGATGACTACATTACAAAGCCGTTTTCGGTGCTTGAACTTATTTCAAGAGTGCGTGCAATCCTCAGAAGATGCTCGGTTGAAAACAAGCTTGACGTTATCACGCTCGGCGGAATTGTGTTTGACGACTCAAAGCACACCGTAACAAGCGACGGCGAGCCTTGCACGCTTACATATAAGGAATACGAGCTTTTGAAATATCTGCTCAAAAACAAGGGTATGGCGCTTACACGTGAGAATATTATTCTCAACGTGTGGGGTTATGACTTTGAGGGCGAGAGCAGAACGGTTGATATGCACATCACAACCCTGCGCCAAAAGCTCGGAAACTGCGGAAATCTTATCAAAACCGTTCGTAACGTCGGCTACAAGGCGGGTGAGTAATCAGATGAAACTGCGCAAAAAACTGCTTAAAAGATTTGCCGTTGTGGCGACGGCTTCAATATTACTCACGGCTGTTTTTATGACAGCCGCTTTTTGGTTTGTGTTCTCAGAGCAGGAGTCGGCTGACCTTACCATGCTGGCGCACACGATTGCAAAAACCTATAACATCGAAAACGTGAAATCGCTTGAAGGTATAATTGCCGACGAAAACGTGCGAATTACGCTTATTGCGCCCGACGGCAACGTGCTTTATGACAGCGAGAGCGATACTTTATCAATGCCCAATCATAACGACCGTCCCGAATTTCAGGATGCGCTGAAAAAGGGAACAGGTTCAAGCAGTCGAATGTCGTCAACGCTGAACAGCAACACGTATTACTATGCTATTAAGACCGACGACGGAAATGTTTTGCGTGTAGCCAAAACCTACGGAAGCATAATAAGCGTTTTCCTTAAAATCCTGCCCGTAATTGTCGTTATCGTCCTGATTGTTTTTGTAATCTGCATTGCACTTTCAAGGCGTGCAACGAAAAAGATTATTGAGCCGATTGAAAAAATGTCGGAAAACCTTGAAAGCACATCCTACGAGGAGCTTGTTCCGCTTGCCGAAACAATCAACAATCAACAAAAGGAAATCCGCAAGCAGATGCGCAAGCTCCAGCTTGAAAAGGATAAGATTGACACGCTGATTCAGAATATGTCCGAGGGATTTATTCTGATTGATATGGATAAAAATGTGCTGATGAGCAACAATTCTGCCGCAAAGCTTATCGGTGCAGACAAGAGAGATGTGGCAGGAAAAAGCCTGCTTGCCTATTCCCGCAACGAAACTGTTGTTGAATGCGTTGACAGTGCGCTTGAGGGCGAGGGAAAGAGCGGCGATATGACGATAAACGGCAGGGTGCTCCAGATTATTACAAACCCTGTGTATTCCAACAACAAGCAAAACGGCGTTATCTGCATTATCATTGACGTTTCGGCAAAGAAAAAGGCGGAGAAAATGCGCCGTGAATTTACCGCTAATGTTACGCACGAGCTGAAAACTCCGCTGACTTCAATTTCAGGCTATGCCGAGATTATCGCAAGCGGACTTGCACGACCCGACGATGTTCAGGGTTTTGCAGGAAAAATTCACAAGGAGTCGGGCAGACTGCTTTCGCTAATCGGAGATATTATGAAGCTTTCACAGCTTGACGAGAGTTTGTCCGAGGAAGAATTTGCCCCCGTTGACCTTTCGGGAGTTGCGTATGAGGTTGCCGAGGACTTGCGTTCGAATGCCGAAAAGCACGACGTTTCAATTTCGGTTGAGGCGGAAAAGTCGGTGATTAATGGAAACCGCAATCAGCTTTACGAGCTTATCTACAACCTCTGCGACAACGCTATAAGATACAACCGCCCAAACGGAAAGGTGAAAATCAAGGTTGAGAATACCGGCGGGAACTCGATAATCAAGGTGTCCGATACGGGGATAGGAATTCCGGAAAAGCACCACAAGAGGATTTTTGAACGTTTTTACCGTGTTGACAAGAGCCGTTCAAAAGAAACAGGCGGTACGGGACTGGGACTTGCAATTGTTAAGCACATTACCGAACGCCACGGCGGAAGCGTTACAGTCGAGAGCAACGAAAACGGAACGACGTTTACGGTCACATTTTAATTCGGAATGCGTAATGCGTAATTCGGAATTAACAGTCGCTGTGCTCCGGATTTATAATAGTGCTTGTTGTTTGGATAAGTTTGTTTTCCTCGGGTTGATTGATATATCGGAAACGTTCTTGATAATATGATATTACGACTGTTGCCATATTTTGCGTTTGCATTGTCGTATGTAGGTGTGTATGTTTTTTTCTGTACATTATATAATTTAAAAAATAAAAAATAAAAATAGTAATATATATTTTTTTATTTTTTTCTCTATATATGTTTGTATAAAAAACTTACATACATACACTAATTAACAATAGTTGACACTAAAATGACAATATTTGCAATACTGCGTATTGTTTGATAAGTGTGTTTTCCTCTATAAATGCGATTAAAACGTTACAGTTTGATTGCCGCTTCGGACACGGCACGCCGTGTCGCTACGACTGAAAACAAACCTTTCCAAACTCCAAACTTATTTTAAAACCTCATACAAAACATTTCCGAGAAGTTCGCCTGTGTATACCGCCTCGTCAATTGAGTTTGCCTCTGCACCGACTTCAATTAAAAGTGAGCCGTCGCAGACGTATTCGTTGTAGGCGAAGTAATCGAAGCTTATCGGTCGTGTCATTCCCGGGTACATTTTCTCGGCTGTGTTCTGAATTTTCAGGGCAAAATTCAGATTGTTCTGCCAGTTTTCGAAATCCCGTTCTCCGTCGGTATCGCATCCCGACAAAATCATAATTTGCGCTCCCTTTTTGCCGTTGTACTCAAAAACAGGCTTTACCTTGCATTCGTCTGTGCCGAGTGCGTCACGGTGAATGTCAAGCACAACCTTGATGTCCTTGTATTCATACATATCGCTCTGCACCGTCTGAACGCTTCTGCCGTAGGAGCCGTTGTAGGTGGAGTCGTGAACGGTCTTGTCGTGCAGAGTTTTAATGCCCTTGCTTTCAAGGGTGCGTGTGATTGCATCGCCAACGGCGACAACGTTAAAATCGTTGTTCTGCGTTCGTGAATAAAAGCTTTCAAAAAAGTAGTCCACGTCCTCGTCAATATACGCTTCGCTCGTGTGAGTGTGGTAAATCAATACCTGCGGCGAGTCGGTTTTCTTCTTTACGCTGAATGTGAGCTTGTCGTTGAGTATCGAATCAAAGTCGAGGTCAAGCCCCGTTTTGTTTTTTATGTAGCAGTTGTCAACCTTTGTTGCACCGCCTGAAATATTCTTTTCCTCTATGCTGTATTTTTCTTCTCCCTCGTGCTTTGCAAAGGAGTCGTAATATCCCGACTTGTCACGTTCTTTTTCACTTAATTTTTCGGTTGCTTTAGTTTCGGAAACGGTTGTGGGTTGGGTAGTTCCCTGTTTGCTCTCCTTTTTTTCGTCCTGCTTATTATTTTCTGAAATATACTGCCCGTCCGTAAGCGTAAAAGCCGCCGCAAGAACGGCTGATTCTTCAGATGTAAAACATTCGGGCAGTCGGCGGAAAACGCAGAAAACAGCCGTAAGCAGAAGTGCAAATGACACTGCTGCTTTTAATAGCTTTACTAATTTCCCTTGCTTTCTCAAAAAATCACCTGCTTTATAAATTTATATGCAGGTGATTTTTTTGTATGCTATACAATTATGATACAAATTTATGGTATAATAATTATTCACAGCAAGGGGTGACATAATGACAAAAATACTTATTGTTGAGGACGAGGAGCATATTTCAAGGCTTATTGCAATGGCACTTTCGCCTCTCGGATATATTTGTGAAACGGCAAATGACGGCGAAAAGGGTGCGGATATGATTGAGCAGAACAGGTATGATTTGATTTTGCTTGACGTAATGCTCCCGAAAATTGACGGCTTTGAGCTTATTGAATACATTGAAAATTACAACATTCCCGTAATTTTCATCACTGCAAAAAACAGCGTCGCCGACAAGGTCAGAGGACTAAAACTCGGCGCTGACGATTACATAACAAAGCCGTTTGACATTGCAGAGCTACAGGCAAGGGTTGAAACGGTACTTCGCAGGTATAACAAGGCTTCGCAGATTATTAAGTCGGGCAATATCACAATTGACACAAGCTCTCGGATTGTTAAGAAAAGCGGTACGGCTGTGGAGCTTACTCTAAAGGAATACGAGCTTTTGCTCTTGTTTGTCAAGAATAAAAACATTGCACTTTACCGTGAAACGATTTACGAGCAGGTGTGGCACGAGCCGTATATGGGCGACACGAGAACGGTTGATTTGCACATTCAGCGTTTGAGGAAAAAGCTCGGAATCAAGGACAGAATACAGTCGGTGTACAAGGTCGGGTACAGATATATTGAGGGGGAAAATAATTGAAATTTGCGTGGAAGATATTTTTCGTTTCATTCATTATGATAATCGTTTCCTTCGGCGTGGGCGGATTTCTGCTTATAAATGCTGTGTTTACCGGTACTCTTGATGAAAAGACGAGCTCCCTTTCCGACAACAACAGTTACATAACGCTCTCGCTGTATGCAACCTGTGCAAACGCCGACACAATGGGCTATGGGGAAAGCTCCCTCGACTATATTATCAATAACTTTTTACAGCAGGTTTCGGGCAGCTCTGCCGATACAAAGGTGAAAATCGGAAATGCGACACAGCTTACCGAGTTTGACGACATTACGTTTATTACAAAAATTGAAAATGGTATGCACTCCCACCGAATTGTGCAGAGCAAGGGCAGGCACTGGTTTCAGGCGGTAAGTCATATTTCAATTTCGGGTCGTGATTTGTACGTTGAAACGCTTACCGACATAAGCGAGATATATTCAAGCCGTGACAGCTACTGCGGAATATTCCGAATTATTCTATTAATTGTTGCAATGATTTCTTCGCTTGTGCTTGTAATTTTCTCAAAATTTCTGACAAGACCGCTTGTAAGGCTTTCGGATGCGGCAAAGGAAATTGCAGGCGGTAATTTTTCAAAGCGTGTTGAAACGACAGGTACGGGAGAGGTAAAAGAGCTGTCGGAGAGCTTCAACACAATGGTTGAAAACATTGAAAGCTACACCGACAGGCTGAAAAAGGCGGCTCGGGACAGGGACGATTTTGTCGCAAACTTTACGCACGAATTAAAAACTCCGCTGACCTCTGTCATAGGCTATGCCGATATGCTACGTACCTATGAGCTTGACGCTGACAAGCGCAGAGAATGCGCCGACTATATTTACAGAGAGGGCAAAAGGCTTGAAAAGCTTTCGGCAAATCTGCTTGAAATTATTGTTATGGAAAACAGCGACATAAAATGCATTGATATTAATACCGAGCATTTATTTAAAGAGATAAGGGGAAGTGTTGCGTTTCTGCTGAAAAAATACGGCGTAAAGCTTCATATAAAATATGAAAATGCAGTCATATCAGCAGAGCCGTCACTGCTGAAAACACTTCTGTACAACCTGATTGACAACGCCTGCAAAGCTTCAAAAAACGGACAGGAGATTGCACTACTCGGAAAAACTGACGGTGAGAGGTACTGCTTTTCAGTTTCCGACTGCGGCAGAGGTATACCAAAGGACGAGCTTGAAAAAATCACCCAGCCGTTTTATATGGTTGACAAATCACGTTCAAGAAAAATGGGCGGTGCAGGACTGGGACTTGCGCTTTGCAACGAGATTGCACGTCTGCATAACTCAACGCTGACAATTGAAAGTGAAGAAAATGTCGGCACAACGGTACAATTTGACGCTGCGGTTTCGACAGCCGAAAAGGAGGAAAGCAATGAAAACTAAAATAAAATATGTTTTATGCACCTTGCTTTCGGTTGTAATTACCTTTTCAATTGTTGCATTGCCGTACTTTTATTACAGTGTAAACGATTCAAAGAAAACCGAGGCAACGCCCGAAAAGCTTGCAATTAACACAGACGTGAAAAACACAACTTCAATCAAACAGCTTTACGATTTGATACAATCGGGAAATGCAATCTGGATTGACGACAACGAGGATATATCGGATTTTACTATGCTCCAGCTTGTTTACGGAGCTTTGCAGCCGCTTAAGGAGTCGCTTAAGGAGTCCGATTACGCAGTTTCGGCGATTGATTTGATTATGAATGACAGCGAAAAAAAGCCTGCACTTTATGAAACAACTATAGTCAGCGGTGCTGTTGACGGCGTTCCCGTTTCGGCAAGGCTTATGAATGTTGTATTTTACGGCAGTAATTTTACCGAGGCTCAGATAGTTTTTGACCGCAAAACCGACAAGGTGTATCAGCTGAATATTCTGTCTAACGGCGACATACCGAATTATGATTACGACAATGACGAAAATCCGTATTATGATGCAAGTACTGACTATACTGAACTTAACTACGATATTGTAAACGGTCTGAATGAATATTGCGACTTGGACGTGAACAATATCAGTTCTTCACTATATATCACTATACAGCCCGATTACTTTGCATTTAATGTTTTAGGTGTTGATTATTATGAAATGCGAAATATTAAAAGCGATTTTGGTGATGTTACGACAGAGGAATAAAATTAATTCGGAATTCGTAATGCGTAATTCGGAATTAATCAAGCGGAAAAGGTTGCCCTACGGTTAAATTATAGAACGTTGTAGGGGCACCCCTGTGTGGCTGCCCGAGATACCGAGTTATAATTACTCGCCGACTTATATAACGGACTGAAAAGATACAATTAATATACAACTTTGAATGAAATGTGAAACAAGCCTTCCGTATAATTGAATTGCACAATTTACGGGAGGCTTGTTTTATGGATATGAATGAATACGAGCGTTTCTGCTCGGAGAATATAAACGGAAGCTTTACGCAGTCGTCCTCCTGGACAAGGGTTAAGGATAACTGGAAAAATGAATATATAGCTGCAAGGGATAAAAACGGAAACACGGTAGGCACAATGCTGATTCTTGTCAAGAAAATTCCGTTTCTTAAAACCTCTATGCTTTATGCGCCGAGAGGCCCTGTCTGCGATTTTCACGACAGAAATGCGCTCAAGCTGATTTTTGAACAGGTAAAGCTGATTGCAAAAAAGCATAAGGCATATACGCTGAAAATTGACCCGCTGATTGACGAAAACGACTTTGAGGCTATTGCAAATTTAAAGTCGCTCGGCTTTGTCTATCACGGCGAAAAGGTCGGATATGATAATATACAATGCAGGGAAAATTACAGAATTGAGCTTAAAGGAAGAACGGCGGAGGAGGTTTTTCAGTCGTTCAAGCCGAAGTGGAGGTACAATATAAGGCTTGCCGAAAGAAAGGGTGTTCGGTGTAAATTCTGCGGCAAGGAAGGTCTTGACGATTTTGACAGGCTTATGAAACAGACGTCAAACCGTGACGGCTTTGATATGAGGACGAAGGAGTATTTTGCAAAAATCCTTGATGCGTTCGGCGACAGTGCAGGACTTTGTATGTGCTGTTATGATGAAGTTCCGCTGTCGGGTGCGCTGTATATCGATTACGCCGATACCGTAAGCTATGTTTACGGCTGTTCGTCAGACAATCTGCGCAATCTTATGCCGAATTACCTTATGCAATGGAATATGATAAGGTATGCCGCCGACAGGGGCAGACGAGTGTATGACTTTTGCGGTGTGCCGTACTGGTATGACGAAACACACCGCAACTACGGAGTTTACAGATTCAAGCAGGGCTTTAACGGAGAGGTGAAAACGTGGGCTGGCGAGTTTGACTATACGTTTAAATCTGCAACAAATTTCTGTGCCGATTTGATGATGAAAGCAAGAAAATTCCTGTTGTGATTATCTGCTCCTTACCCGAATGATTTTGCGTAAGAATTCGCTTGCGTTGAACGGAATGAGCGGATAAAGGTAGCTTTTGCCCGAGAGAGTTCTGTTAAAGCAGATTAGCAGAAGGTTGATTACAAACGCCGCAACAAATCCCCATATATTGAAAATATATGTCAGCACGAGCAACAGCACACGGCAGAATTTAAGGCTGTAGCCAAGCTCGTAGTTCGGCTGTGTGTAGTTTGCAACCGTTACAAGTGCCATATAGAGGATTGCTTCCATACACACCCAGCCTGACTCAACGGCAAATTCGCTTAACGCAATTGCGCCGATTATGCTCAGCGGCGTTGTAAGCGAGTTAGGCGTGTTGAGTGCTGCAAGGCGCAAGCCGTCAATGCCGATTTCCATTAATATCAACTGCCAGAAAACAGGTACGTTCTGCACCTCGTCAACCAGAATAAATTTAAAAATATCGGGGCATAATTGCGGATTTTGTAACGCAAGCAACCACAGGGGCGTTATGAAAACCGACAGAATTGTTATAAAATATCGTGACAGCTTGAGGTATGTTCCCACAACAGGCGAAAAGTAATAATCGTCTGCTTCTTCAAGCACGTCAAAAATTGAAGTGGGCATAAGCAGTGCCGAGGGTGCGTTGTCAACGAGAATTACGATGTTGCCCTCAAGTACGGCTGATGCGGCTGTGTCGGGGCGTTCGGTGTGCTTTACCTTCGGAAACGGATTGTACCACAAACGTTTGTATAGTGCCTCAATCAAGCTTTGCTGATTCATAGTGAGTGACGGCGTTTTGATTGAATTCAGCCTTTTGGTAAGCTCCTTTAGGAATTTTTTATCAACCTTTGATTCCATATAAAGAACGGCTACGTCGGTTTGTGAACGACTGCCGATTTTAAAGGCTTGCACCGTCAAATCTGTGTCACGGATTCTGCGGCGGATAAGAGCGGTGTTTAAGATGAGCGTTTCAACAAAGCCGTCGTGACTGCCCCTGAGTACCTTGTCGTTGTCAGGCTCGCCTGTTTCACGCTGTGGGTATGTTCGTGTGTCGAGCAGAATTGCCTTGTCAAAGCCCTCGACAATCAGAGCGGAAATTCCGCTTAACACGTCGGTACAGATTTTCTTTACATCGGAGGAAACCTCCACTTCAACATAGGGTACGGCGCTTTTTGAAAAGTGCTCGGGAGAGGAAAAGTTTTCTTCCTTCAGATTTTTGTAAAAATATTCGAGGATTTTCTCGGCTATGTCGTCCTTTAAAAATCCGTCAACAAAAAACATTGCGGCGTTTCTGCCGCCGATAAACAGGTCACGCTCTACGAGGTCAAAGCTTTTGTCACTTCGCAGGGTGTTTTTTATTTGTGCAAGGTTATTTTTATAGCTTGAAGTAAGCATTTTTACCTCCGATTTTCGAAAAATTTTAAATATTCAAAATTATTTTTGGAAAATTGCATTTAAATATGCAATTTTTTTATTTTTTACAGGGGTAAGTGAGAGGCGAATACAATTAACAATTGTCAGTTAATGTTGCTCTCTCAAAAAACGGAGGTGACAAAAATAGAGAAAAAACTTACAAGCCGTGAGAGGGAGTTTTGCAGTTGTTTTCTGAATACGGGCAGTTCCTCACTTGCGGCTCAGCGTGCAGGCTGGCTTAAAAATCCCGAACAGGCAGGTGAAAAGCTCCTGTGCAGAAAGGAGATTGCAGACGAGATTGAAGCCCTTGCACGTCAGCGTGAAAAGTCGCTTGCAAATATGGCGTCTGTCGGCTATCAGCGGTTGGCTTTCGGTAATATTGCCGACGCAGTTTCACTGCTTTATATGGAAAATCCGTCACGTGCGGATTTGAGCGAAATGGATTTATTCCTTGTTTCGGAGATTAAAAGACCGAAGGACGGCTCAATGGAAATCAAGTTTTTCGACAGGCTAAAGGCGCTTGAAAAGCTTGAAAGTAAGCAGGAGGAAGAAAACGGCGTGCAGAGCCTTTTTGACGCAATAGACGAGGGCGCAAAGTCTGTGGGAAGTGATAAGGCTGAAGATTAAACCTTTTTCACAAAAGCAGTTAATGGTGCTTTCGTGGTGGAGCAAAAGCTCAAAATACCGAAATTTTGACGCTATTATCTGCGACGGTGCAGTGCGGAGCGGAAAGACGTTCTGTATGGTGCTTTCGTTCATAATCTGGAGCTTTTATTTCGGCGGCAACTCAGACTTTGCCCTATGCGGAAAAACAATCCGTTCACTGCGGAGAAATATGGTTACACCCGTTATTCCGCTTTTGCGTTCGCTTGGTTTTGCGTGTGACGAGAAAATCACGCACAACATTTTGAATGTAAGCTACAGAGGAAGAAAAAACAGATTCTACCTTTTCGGCGGTAAGGACGAATCCTCCGCATCTCTCATTCAGGGTATGACCCTTTCGGGCGTTATGTTTGACGAGGTTGCGCTTATGCCACGCTCGTTTGTTGAGCAGGCTATGGCGAGGTGCTCTGTGACAGGCTCAAAATTCTGGTTCAACTGCAACCCCGAATATCCCGAGCACTGGTTTTACACCGAGTGGATTAAAAAGGCAAAGGATAAGAATGCGCTTTATCTTCACTTTACTATGGACGACAATCCTTCGCTTTCAGATGAAGTAAAGCGGAGATACGAAAACCTCTATTCGGGCGTGTTTTACGAAAGGTTCGTAAAGGGCAGATGGGTTGCAGTTCACGGAGCGGTTTATCCGTTTATGGCTGACGAGGAAATGTACTGCGATGTACCCAAGGGCGAATTTCAGAAGTATGCAATTTCGTGCGACTACGGAACGGTAAATCCCGCATCATTTGGCTTATGGGGCAGGCTAAACGGTGTGTGGTACAGAATTGACGAATACTACTTCAATTCACGCACAGAGGGATTTCAGAAAACCGACGAGGAGCACTACAAGGGACTTTGCGCCCTTGCAGGTGACAGGAAAATTTCGCAGGTGGTTGTTGACCCGTCGGCGGCAAGCTTTATTGAGGTTATCCGCCGTCACGGAAAGTTCAGGGTAACGCCTGCACAGAACAACGTTGTGAACGGAATACGCAGGGTGTCGCAGGCATTAAAGGACGGCAGTATCAGGATTTGCAGGAACTGCAAGTCATCAAAGCGTGAATTTTCGCTTTACCGCTGGGACAGCCGAAAAGCAGACGATTTGCCGGTAAAGGAAAACGACCACGCTATGGACGACATAAGATATTTTGTCACAACGGTGATTGACGGCGGCAGAAGTATGTTTGTTATAGCCGCCGAAAGACAGGAGGAATAGAAAGCTTTGAAGCTTGGCAGAAAAAATCGCAGGGAGATGAAGAACACTTCCCTGCCCGTACAGACCGTCCCGAAGGACAGGCAGACGGGCTTTGAGCTGTTTCAGAGATATGAAACAGGGAGCAGGGCAGAGCGTGAGCTGTACTCGTCATTGCGTGAGGCTGTGCCGATTATTGACGCCGCCCTGTGGAAAATCGTGCGGCTTATCGGCAGATTTCAGATTAAGACGGAAAGCAAGGCTTGTCAGAAAACAGCTGATGATTTCATAAAGAACGTAAGGATTAACGGCTCGTCAACGGGTATGAACAATTTTATCTACAGCTACCTTGATTCGCTCTTGACCTACGGCGAGGCTGTGGGCGAGATGATACCTTATGCAGACGGAAATGGAATATGCGCACTCTACAACGCAAGTCTTGACGATGTTGAAATAAGGGCGGATAAATCTCCGCTTGACTTGGTGGTGTGCTGTAACGGCTCGGGCGAGCTTGCACCCGTAAAGAACAGACAGCTTGTGCTTGCTACCTTGCTCAACCCAAAGCCGGGTACGGTTCACGGAACGTCAATTTTAAGCGGACTTCCGTTTGTAAGCTCGGTTCTGCTCCGAATTTTCAAGTCGATTAAGACAAACTGGGAGAGAGTCGGCGACGTGCGTTTTGCCGTTACATACAACCCTGATTCAAACAGCACCTTCAGCGAGGAAAGCGCAAGGCAGATTGCCGAAGAGTGGAAAAAGGCAATGCGGAGCGACAGCGTGTGCGACTTTGTGTCGGTGGGCGATGTCAGCGTTAAGGTAATCGGCGCAGAAAGTCAGATGCCAGACTGCGAAATTCCCGTAAGGAGTATTTTAGAGCAGATACTTGCAAAGCTCGGCATACCGCCGTTTCTGCTCGGACTTTCGTGGTCGAGCACAGAGAGAATGAGCGAACAGCAGGCGGACATTCTTACAAGCGAACTTGAGTATTACAGGGCGGTTGTTGAGCCTGTGATTTCAAAGATAGTCACGATGCATTTAAGGCTTTGCGGATTTAACTGCGGATTTGAAATTGAGTGGGACGACATTAATCTTCAGGACACTCTCGAGCTTTCGCAGGCAAGGTACAACAATGCACGTGCAACACAGATTGAAATAGGTAACGAAACGGAGGTAATTGATGAGTAAAAAAGGACTAAAAAAGGAGGCTGTCATCGGCTCTGTTCAGGACAGCGAACAGGTTTGTGTAACGGACGAGGAGCTTGCGCTGATTAACAAATACACACGCAGACAGCTTTCAAAGGACGAGGTCTATGTGTTTTCCGTCGTGCTCTGCGACAACGACATTGACCGTGACGGCGAGAGATTTACAGTAGAATCGCTGTTTTCGCTTGAAAAGCTCTTTGTCGGCAAGACGTGAATTTTTGACCACAATCCTACGGCGAAAAATCAGACGGCAAGAATTTTTGCCTGTGCCGTTGAAGCCGTTGACGGACGAAAGACGGCGACCGGAGATGACTATTTCAGGCTAAAGGCAAGGGCGTATCTGCCTGTCAGCGAAAAAAACAGCGACATTATTCTTGCGCTTGACAGCGGAATTATAAAGGAGGTCAGCGTAGGCTGTGCGGTTGAGGAGGTCTTATGCAGTATTTGCGGAGAAAAATCAGACACCTGCCCTCACAGAAAGGGAGAAACTTACGGCTCAAAAATATGCTGCGGCGAGCTTATCAACCCGTATGACGCCTACGAATGGAGCTTTGTAGCCGTACCGTCACAGAAGGCGGCAGGCGTTACAAAGTCGGCTTATAAAAAAGGAGAAAAAATAGATATGGAAGGTATTTTAAAAAAGCTTGAAACAGGCACTGCGAGCCTGTCGGGAGAGGAAGGCAGAAAGCTTTTGTCCTACATTGACACGCTTAAGCAGTCGGCAAAGGACGGAGTTTTTTACCGTGACAGCCTTACAAGCGATGTGTTGAGATTGTCGGCAACGGTTCAGCCCGAGATTTCAAGAGAAACAATGGAGAGCGTTGCAAAGACAATGACAGTTGCACAGCTCAAGGAGTTCAAGACAGCCTTTGAGAAAAAGAAAAACGAAATGCTGACTGCTGTTCCGCAGCTTTACAGCGAAAAAAATAGAAACAACACCGTTTCAAACGGTCAGTTCAGAATTTAACGGAGGTAAATAATATGAATGTAAACTTTAACGGCTACGGCGAAAACGTGGCAACCTTTATTGCAAACAGTGCGCTTACAGAATCAGGTGTGCCTGTAAAAATCAGCGCAGACGGTACGGTGGCAAAATGCGCATCGGGCGATTTGTTCTGCGGAATTTGTTTGGGCGTTCGTGACGGCTACGCAACCGTTCAGCTTTCGGGCTATGCAAAGGTGCAGACTTCTTCAAAGCTTGCACTCGGCTATACAAAGGTTGCGGCAGGCGCAAGCGGCAAGGTAGCCGCAAACGAAAACGGCAGAGCGTTGCTTGTAGTTGACTCAACCACTACCGAAGCAGGAATTATTCTTTAAATTAAGGAGGAAAAAATTATGGCAAATTTTGAAAATATTACAATTGAAAAAGGTATGTATCAGGGCAAGGGCAGTCTTACAGACGTGCTTGAAAGGCTTGACCCGTCGGAAAACTACGAGGGCACTTCGCTTGAGGGACTTGACGCTTTTTCACGTCAGCTAAAGCGTTTTGACATAAAGGTCAGCGGCAAGGGAAGCGACTGCGTTGAAAAGTTCTTTCAGACCTCAAACTCGGCGGCACTGTTCCCCGAATACGTGAGCAGAGCAGTAAGACAGGGTATGGAGCGTGCAGACATTCTTCCGAACCTCGTTGCAACGGTTACGGACATTGACGGTATGGACTACCGCAGTATCGTGTCTGCACCGACAGAGGACGACAAAACTCTTAAGATTGTCGGCGAGGGTGCAACGATTCCGCAGACTGTTGTAAAGACAAGGGAAAACCTTGTAAAGCTTCACAAGAGAGGAAGAATGCTTGTTGCGTCCTACGAGGCGTTAAGATTCCAGCGTCTTGACCTCTTTACGGTAACACTCAACCAGATTGGCGCATATATTGCAAGAGCACAGCTTAAGGACGCAATTGACGTCCTCTTAAACGGTGACGGCAATTCAAATGCGGCTGAGGTCATCAGCGCAGGTACCGGCGGTAGCGTTGCATACAGCGATATTTTAAAGCTCTGGTCATCACTTTCACCCTATGAGCTTAACACAATCCTTGCGCCAACTGCGGAAATGCAGAAAATTCTTGCACTTCCCCAAATGCAGGACTCAAACGCAGGACTTGACTTTCAGGGTACGGGCAAGATGATTACTCCCTTGGGCGCAACACTTCTTCACGCTCCCGAAATGGCAGACGGCAAAATCATCGGTCTTGACAAGAACTGCGCACTTGAAATGGTGCAGGCAGGCGGCGTTATGACCGACTACGACAAGCTCATTGACCGTCAGCTTGAACGTGCGGCTATCACCTGTACGGCAGGCTTTTCAAAAATCTTTACCGAATCGGCAAAGGCTCTTTCCTGTTAAGTGAGGTGATTGTTTGAACATTGCAAATGTTACTTCACGTTTTGCTCTGCTGTCGGGGCTTGACAACAGCGAAATCTACAAGTGGAAAACGCTTATTGATGATGCGTGCGACTATGTAAAGTCAATTACGGTTAAGGAAAATCCCGACGAGAGCGAAACAGGAAAGCTTGAAATGCTGTGCGCTGTGTATGCGCTCAAGCTCTACAGCCTGTGCAATGATGAAAACATAACCTCGTTTACTGCGGGCGACGTGCAAATCACGTCGCCCAAAAGCGGAGAAAGCAAGGGCGAAAGGCTGTGGAAGGAATACTCCGAAAAATACAGTGAGCTTATTGATACAAAAAGCTTTTTGTTCGGCAGGGTGATTTGATGAGCATAATTACGGCTGTCGGAGAAACAATAAAGAGATACGGATGCAGTGTTGCGATTGCAACAGGGGAAAAGGAAGTAAAGACAAAGGCATTTGTTGAGCCTCTGCGCTACAAAAACAAGGTGTATGCCGGAGGTCAGTATCACTATCTGGGATACAAGCAAAGCGAAAAGTATCTTTATATCGGCTCGCCCGAATATTCGCTTTCGGAAAACGCAACCGTAATAGAAATGCATAAACAAAAATATATTGTTAAGAGATGCGAAACATATTATGCAGATGACCGCCCTGTTTATGTCTGGGCAATTCTACTGCCTTACGGCACAGCACTGGAGGATGATTATGAATCAAATTGAAAAACAGATTGACCGAATTATAGCTGCGCTCAAGCTTAACGAGGGATTAAAGTCGGTAAGGTTTGTAAGAGAGTACGGTCCGCACAATGTTGAAAATCCGATAAGCGGTCTGCTTGCCGTTGTGTCGGTGACGGATACCTCGCTTTCAAATCCCTACGCCGCAGTGAAACGCCATTGCAGAGGCCCCCTAATGAAACGCGAGG
>CAMKNF010000007.1 GCA_946414115.1 uncultured Ruminococcus sp.
AAGCAGTACCCCGGCGAGGACAGAATCCTTGTTAAGTCACCATCGGTTGCTACCTATGACCTCCAGCCCGAAATGAGCGCATATGAGGTTACGGACAAGCTTGTTCCTGCAATCAAGAGCGGCAAGTATGATATGATTATCCTCAACTTTGCAAACTGCGATATGGTAGGTCACACAGGCGTGTTTGATGCGGCTGTAAAGGCTGTTGAAGCAGTTGACGAGTGCGTGGGCAAGGTTGTTGACGCTATCAGGGAAATGGGCGGCGTTGCTCTTATCACAGCAGACCACGGCAATGCTGACAAAATGGTTGACGATGACGGCGAGCCGTTCACTGCTCACACCACAAACCCCGTTCCGTTCTGTGTAATCGGCTACGATTGCGAGCTTAAGGACGGCGGCAGACTTGCCGACATTGCTCCGACAATGCTCCAGATTTTAGGACTTCCCCAGCCCAAAGAAATGGACGGCACAAGCCTTATTAAATAAGTTTTCAATTTTTAGCAACCCCTCACAAAGAGATTTTTTGTGAGGGGTTGTTCATCTTTATTTATTTTATATTACTAAAAAATATTCGCCTTATTTTTTCCAAAAATTAAATATAGACTTAATTGATCTATTGGTCATACCTTCTATATTATCAAACAAAGCATATCCAAGCATTTTAGTTAATTCGTTTTCAAAATCCCTTGAATTATCAGGGTAACGGTGTTGATAATGTGCAAATTCATGCAATAATACACCCAGATATTCTGATTCATCTTTTAAAACACTTCTTTTAACCACTATAGTATTTTGCTCGTAGATACATATACCATTTGTCATCATACCATATTTATCAACTTTTATTGTCTCAGAAATTTTAATCTGGGCACCATATTTATAATTATGTCTTTTCAGAAAACTGATAATATTTTCTTTTAAGTTAAAAACCTTATTTTCTGCTGGCGTAAGTGATTCATAGCTAACAAATTTATAATTAAACGTATCGCTATATTCTTTATATATAGTTTCAAATGTATTTACAGTCTCTTCAATCTTCGAATATACATTATCTGTAACCATTATAAGTGTTTTCTCGCTTTGATTTAATATTTCTACTTCTTTATTAGTTAAATTTGCTCTTTTATATGGTGTCATAAAAACTACGTTATTACTTTTATTTAATGTTACAGCCGCATATGTAGCAATATCAACCCATCCTGATTCTACACAATTTGTTCCAGACATAGTGTTTTTCAAATCATCCATTAACGTCAATAAGACACTCTCTGATTTACATTGACGTAAAATATTTTTAACTGTCTCTGAATACGCTGTACGTCCAACATTAGTTCTTTCTCTGTTTAAGGCTTTTTTGATTTTTGAATTTATATTGGTTATATTATAACTAAACAAAAAATTATCCTCAATAGCAACCTGTACCCCATTGATATATATTATAGGTATTGAATCACCACAGCTGTACACTTGTCCATAACTTGTGTTTTCAAGGAGTTTAGCATTTTGATTAAAACAAAGAAACATTGCTTTTGCTTTATTTATAGCATCATCACTTATTCCAGATATAACAAAATCTGTACCTACCATATTTGTATCTTTAGCTACATCGAATAATGCATGTAGTGTTTCAATCTCGAAACCTGCTTTATTTGCCTTTTTCAAAGTTATATGTGCATATTTAGAATCTATTTTAATTTGTATGCCTTTTCTATAAAATACAGCCAATGCATCTTTGAGTCCCACACCAAATTTACCTATCAAAGACGGTGATTCTATTTTCTCTTTGTTTTCATTTTGAGTAAAATGCGAATATTGAATTCCTCTCCCGTAGTCACGTATATGCCAATCATTACCAGTTTTATAAATTTTTATTTCTTTTGAATTAGTTAATATTTGTTCATCTAAGGCATTTGCAATTATCTCACGTATAGCATGTTCAGGTTCCCAATGTTCTAAAACTTGTTCTATATTTAAATCAAATAGTCTAGTTTGTGTCATAACAAATCTCTCCTTTTGCTTATTATATCATAATTATTGATAACTTTCAAGATTAATTGGTGAAATTAACGAAATCATAATCCTATATCATTAATTAAACGATAATTATTTACTAAATATTGATGAATATGAATAATTGGTGTATAATATTATCAATTTACTTAAATGACAAAAGGGTTTAGTATGTTTAAATTGCGGAGATTTTTAAAGGACTACAAGAAAGAATGTATCATCGGGCCGTTGTGCAAGCTGTTTGAGGCTATACTTGAGCTGTTTGTCCCTATGGTTATGGCGGATATTATTGACGTCGGAGTAAAAAACGGTGACGGCGGATATGTGCTGAAAATGGGCGGAGTTATGGTACTGCTCGGTGTTGTCGGACTTATGAGTGCACTGGTGTGTCAGTACCTTGCGTCTAAGGCTTCTCAGGGCGTAGGAACAAAAATACGCAGAGAGCTTTTTGCCCACATCAACTCACTTTCTCACGCAGAGCTTGACAGGCTTGGCACTCCCTCTCTGATTACACGAATCACGAATGACGTTAATCAGGTTCAGCAGAGCGTTGCTATGGGAATACGCCTGCTTACACGTGCGCCGTTTATTGTAATCGGTGCGCTGATTATGTCAATGACAATCAATCTGCAAATGTCGATAATATTCTTCATAGCCGCTGTGCTTATCGGTATAACTCTGTATCTTGTTATGACAAGGAGTATTCCGATTTACTCGGCTATTCAGAAAAAGCTCGACAAAATCGGACTTATTTCCCGTGAAAACCTTTCGGGCAACCGTGTTATACGTGCGTTTTCAAAGCAGAAAAGCGAGGAAGAACGTATTGACAACGCAACAGAGGAGCTTGCAAAGACTTCTATAAGAGTAAGCCGCCTTTCTGCGCTGTTGAGTCCTGTTACCTACGCTGTTACCGACATTGCGATTATTGCAATTATATGGTTCGGCGCAATCAATGTAAACAACGGCACAGGTATGCTCTCGGGTGACATCATTGCGCTTATCAACTATATGACGCAGATTCTGCTTGCTATGATTGTTGTTGCAAACCTTGTAATTCTGCTGACAAAGGCAAGTGCAAGTGCGCAAAGAATCAATGAGGTTTTTGAAACACAGCCGAGTGTTGTAGAGAAAGATCACAATGAAATTTCGGTCAGCAAGAGTAATTTTACACCGAAGGTTGAATTTGACGACGTGACTTTTAGCTACGGTGACGGCGACGACGAGTTGAGCGATATAAGCTTTAAAATTATGCGTGGGCAGACTGTCGGAATAATCGGCGGTACAGGCTGCGGAAAAAGTACGCTTATCAACCTTATCCCCCGTTACTATGATGTGAAAAGCGGAAGTGTCAGCGTTGACGGTGCAAATGTCAAGGACTATCCGTTTGTTCAGCTGCGCTCGCAAATCGGAATTGTTCCGCAGCAGTCGATTCTTTTCAGCGGAACAATCAGAGAAAATTTGAAATGGCAGAACAAGGACGCAAGTGACGAGGAAATTATTTCTGCGCTGAAAACTGCACAGGCGTATGAGTTTGTTTCAAAGCTTAAAAACGGGCTTGACAGTCACGTTGAGCAGGGCGGTAAGAATTTCAGCGGCGGTCAGAGGCAAAGGCTCTGCATTGCAAGGGCGATTGTCGGCAGTCCCGAGCTTCTCATTCTTGACGACAGCTTTTCGGCTCTTGACTTTGCAACAGATGCGGCTTTAAGAAAAGCACTAAAGCAAAGCACAAGTGAAATGACGGTAATCATTGTAACACAGAGATGCTCAACGATTAAGAACGCAGACCTTATTCTTGTGCTTGACGACGGCAGGCTTGTCGGAAAAGGAAGACACGATGAGCTGATTGAAAATTGTGAAACCTACCATGAAATCTGCCTTTCACAGTTAAAAGAAACGGAGGCGAAGTGATGAAAAACAAGTCGGTCGTTTCAAAAATTCTCAAAAAAATAAAGCCGTATTACGGCTATCTTCTGCTAGCATTATTGAGTGCTGTTATCAGCGTTTCGCTCACGCTCTACATTCCCGTACTTACGGGACAGGCGGTTGACAACATCATTGACGCAGGCAAGGTAAACTTTGAAAATATCCTGCAAATCCTGATTTATATCGCTGTAGGCATCGTCGGCGTGACGGTTTTTCAGTGGATTATGAACTACTTTACAAACATAATCAGCTACAAGACTGTGCGTGATTTACGCAGGGAGATTTTTGACAAATTCAACAGCGTTCCTCTCTCCTACATTGACAGTCACCCTCACGGCGATTTAATCAGCCGTGTAATCAACGACGTTGACGCTGTCGGTGACGGACTGACGCAGATGTTCTTACAGCTGTTTTCGGGCATTGTTACGATTGTCGGCACGCTGATTTTTATGCTGATGATTGACTGGAGAATTGCGCTTGCAGTTGTAATCCTCACACCGCTGTCGCTGTTTGTTGCGGCATTTATCGGCAAGCTGTCGCACAAGCGTTTCAGCGAACAACAGCTTTTACAGGGTGAAATCTCGTCATACGTTGAGGAGCACGTAGGAAATCAGAGAATAGTCAAAGCTTTTTCGTATGAAAGCAGGGCAATTGAGGATTTTGAAAATCTGAACACAAAGCTTTATGACGTAGGATTTAAGGCACAGTTTGCAGGTGCGCTTGCAAATCCGAGCACACGTTTTGTAAATGCTATGGTATACGCCGCTGTCGGTATTTTCGGTGCGCTCACTGCTATTTCTGGCTCTCTTACAGTCGGTCAGCTTTCGTGTTTTCTCACCTATGCAAACCAGTACACAAAACCGTTCAACGAGGTTACGGGAGTTCTCACGCAATTGCAAACGGGAATTGCTGCCGCAGGTCGTGTTTTTGAGGTGCTTGAAGCCGAAAACGAAGCACCCGACTCGCCCGAGTCGCCGAAGATAAGCGAATGCAAGGGCAATGTGAAAATTGAAAACGTCAGCTTTTCATATATAAAAGAAAAGCCGCTTATCAGAAATTTTTCACTTGACGTAAAAAGCGGAAGCAAGGTTGCGATTGTCGGACCAACGGGATGCGGCAAAACCACCTTTATCAATCTGCTTATGCGTTTCTACGAAACCGACAGCGGGAAAATCAGCATTGACGGAGTTGACATCAAGAGCCTATCAAGGGATAATCTGCGCAGGCAGTTCGGAATGGTGTTGCAGGACAGCTGGCTTTTCTGCGGTACGATTATGGAAAATCTGCGCTACGGCAACGAAAACGCAACAGATGAAGAAATTATTTCTGCCGCAAAAGCCGCTTATGCACACAGCTTTATCAGGCGTATGCCCGACGGCTACAACACTGTTATCAGCGAGGGCGGCGGTAACTTGAGTCAGGGACAAAAACAGCTTTTGTGCATTGCAAGGGCGATGCTGACAAATCCTGCTATTCTTATTCTTGACGAGGCGACTTCATCAATTGATACGCTGACGGAAATCAGAGTTCAAAAGGCTTTTGCAAAGATGATGAAGGGCAAAACAAGCTTTGTTGTTGCGCACCGACTTTCAACAATCAAGGAAAGCGACGTTATTCTTGTTATGAAGGACGGCAACATCATTGAGCAGGGCAATCACGAGGAACTGCTTAAAAAGGGCGGATTTTACAGCACGCTCTACAACAGCCAGTTCGCCGCAACGTAAATATCACAAAATACTAAAGCAGTCACAAACACAACGCTTGTGACTGCTTTTTTAGTAATAGTATCAGGTATCTAATTCAAGATAATACAGCAAATTGGTATCCGTATCATAAATAGCCAAAGAGCAATTAGTAGAATATCTGTTCAGCAATGCGGAATCGTCCTTTTTGTCCTTGCTTTGTGAATGACGGTCAACAAAACAGTAATATCCGTTTTCGATTTTAGGAACAACAGGGTTGTAATCGCTATCGTGTATATAGGGTCCGTGATAACAGCCGTAGATTCCTGCTCCATATACAAAAGCTTCAAGATTTTTTGTTAACGGCAAGGGATTCCAAGCGGAGCTTTCCTTTATCCTGTTAAGGCAATCTGTGTCGGAAAAAGAAAGCTTTACCACCATTTCGCCGTCACCGAGAAAACCACCGTGATCATCATATTGATAAATCACCACGCCATCGCAGACATCAACTTCCAGTGTATTTGAAATATCTGTTAATAAATCTGTTGTCTGAAACCCCATTAATTGACATCCTGTTACATTCAACAGTACTCCAATAAGCAACACAGCAATCACTGCACTGCATTTAATTTTTTTCATTTTAATCCCCTTTTATTATCAATAGTCATACCGATTCTTTGCATTTCTAATGTCCATACCAATCAAATGAATTATAATCAGGATAAGCTTCTACAAATTCAGTTTTGCTATATTCTTTCAGCTCATAGACAGGCTTTTGGTAATTACCTTCATCATCAGGCTTTGGCACCTCGTATTTATCAATATCAAACGAATAATATATATCATCCATAAGTATAAATAAATTATCATCATACCATCCGACTTTTTCAAACTTACCGTCTAATATTGAGTATGCATCGAACCCGCTCATCCAACTATCACTTGTTTCACTTATTCTTAATGATAATGAATCGGTTTTATTAGAAGAATATCTGATTTGAATTGCAACTTTTTTTTGATATTCATAATATATAGCATTTCTCATAGGGTAAACTATCAAATCTTCTTCCGGATAGTAACTAGGGCTATAAGGAGTACATCCAAAAAGAAAAACAACAGATAACATAATTAGCAATAACCTCTTCATTGTTTTACCTCAAATATTAATTTGAAAAATTTGTTCAGTGTTTCCCTAATATTTCACTCGCTTTTTTCAGCAACCATACCATTTCCAGCCAAATACAGATTCGCTGTCGGGATATGCGTTGACAAATTCTTCTTTTGTGTACTCCTTCAACACATAATTTATATTCCCCGCATCATCAATTGCTGGCGGTTCATATGAATTTATGTCAAATTCATAGTATATCTCTTCCATAATAATAAACAGCTTATTATCTTTCCAACAATGCTTTGAAAAATCTCCCGTCAGAATCGTGTATTCATCGTAAAAAAACTCATCATCGCCGTTCGGTTCCGTGCTGTTGCAAAGAATCAACTCATCGCTGTAATCTGTTCCATAACAAATGTGGAGCTGTACTTTATTTGAATACTCATCAATAGTGCCGTCCTTTCCGGTTGATGACAGACAAGCGGTATTTTCGTTATACTGAGGCTCAAAAATTAAATCTCCGACACGAATAAGTGCAGCACTGCAACCGGAAATAACAAAAGATAAAATAATAAATGCAAGTGAAATACAAATAGATTTTACGGCTTTGTCTTTCACTTTACTCACCCTTTCGGTATTCAAGCAAATCTCCCGGCTGGCAGTCAAGGGCTTCGCAGAGCTTCAGAAGTGTGCTGATTTTAACTGCCTTTGCTTTGCCGTTTTTCAGAATTGAAATGTTTGCAAGTGTGATTCCTACACGGTTTGAAAGCTCAGTAACGCTCATTTTGCGTTTTGCAAGCATTACGTCAATGTTAAAAATTATCTGTCCTTCCATACTCTCACCTCATATTGTCAAATCGCTTTGTTCCTGCAAAGCGGCGGCTTTTTTTACAAGATATGAAAGCACTGCTGACGCAACCGAAATTGCTATGCCGACAAACGATACAAGGCAAGCACCCAGAAACATTGAAAAGTGGCACATTGACAACAGCAGAAATACTGTTGTTCCGACAAAAAGATAAATTGATGTAACGAGCGAGAGCAACGAAACGTTTTTAAGGCGTTTTGAATTTAGTTCTGTAAAAGAATTATCGTTCCCTATGCTCGTTGCAATTTTCCAAGCAATGACGAGCACGGCATAGCAAGGCACAGCCATAAGAAGAATGAAAATCAGCCACGGCAGAAAGCAGTACGAAAATTCCGGATATGAATCAACTAAATCAACTCCGATTACGGGAACGGCTATTCCGAACAGTGCAGCTCCGCAGAGTCCGAGCAAAACAATAATAAGTTTCATACGTTTTGATAAGGATTTTTGCGTCATAAAAAGACCTCCTAATATTTTCCTTTGACTTAATCATATCACCAAATAATTTGTTTGTCAATAATTATTTATCGTTTTACAATAATTATTTAATAATCATCAATAAAATAAGCTGTACGCCTTAATTAACGTACAGCTTTGATTATAATATAGAATTTAATCAGATTTTAGTTTCCCTTACGGTAGAACGGCTCAACGTTGTTTACTGCCGATCTGCCAAATTCCATTGAGTACGGCATCATTGAAAGCTGGATTTCGTCGTCGAGGAACGGCTGTGCAACCTCGCTGATTGCATCAAACGTTTCCTCCATATTGCCGACAAAGTCAACTACAATCAGGTAGCTCTTCTGACCGTTCTGCTCCATCATTCGAAGGTAAGCCGCATTTACAAACGGCTCTGTGCTGAAATGATTAATCAGCGCCGCCATAAGGTCAATCGGGTATTCCTTCGGCTCGCCGAGCTGAATGGGAGTTCCCGGCTCAATGTTGTTAGCCTTGCTGTTCATAAAGTCCTTCTGCTGTTTAATGGAAATCACCATATTTTTCGGGAAGGTTACGCTCTTGCCGAACGGGTTTATTACAAAGCCGAGAACGCCAGCGTTAGGATCCATTACCATCTGTGCAAGGCTGTCAAAGTCGGTTACCACCTTGTTTGACGACTGTGTGTCCTGCCACTTGTAAAGCTCATCTGTGTCTGTGAAAACGCCGAAGAATTTTTCTTTATTAGCATTTTCAAGAAGTCTAAACTGCACCTGCGTTGCCTGCTCCATAACAGTTCTGCCGTTCTGCGTCTTTGCCTGTCTTGTGGGTGTTACCCTTGCAGGAAGGATAAACTTCGCCTTGACAACCTCGTCAATCATTGCATCAATGTTCTCTTTAGTGCCGTCAGCCTGCATTTTTTCAATTGCACTGATGACCTCGGGGTTTTTTATCTGCTCGGCAGGAACCTTACTGCCTTCCATTTTTACATTTTTTAAATCGCTCATCTGAGTCCTCCGTTAAAATTTTTGCATAATATTTTTTCGGCTGCAGCCGTTATTCAACTGTGTAGGTTTTGTTCGGCTCTACAACAAGCCCCTGTCCTTCGGGATACTGAACGCTGTCTGAAGCATAGCCGTCATTGAAGATGATGTACGGTGTTTCCCAGCTCAGCTCAAATGTGTAGCTGTATTTTCCGTCGGATTCCTTTTTCATTTCAAGACCGGGCCACATATCATTTTCGTTGCCGATGTCGTCATAAACATAGGCATAAAGCTCGTCGCCCCAGTTATCGCTGTCGGGCTTTTCAAAGTAAACCTTTGTGCCCTTTTTGATTTCGTAATTCTTTTTGTAGGTAAACTCTGCTCTTTCGTAGGTCTTAACGCCCTGCTCGTTTTCTGCACGAAGCTCAAGCACGCCGACTTTACCGTCATCTCCTGCTTTCACCTTTACCTTGTCGCCGTTTTCAAACGGAACAGCGTCACCGCCGTTAAGCGAATAGGTTGCATTCTTGCCGTTTTCAAGAGTAAGAGTAACCTCTGTTGAGTCACCGTCAAACGTAAACTCCGTACCCTCTGCAACGCCTACGTTTGCACACTCGGCATAATTTGTGTAGCCCTCGTTGTAGAGAACTACAACGGAATTTTCAGGAATGGGGGTTTCGCAGGTGATTTTGCCGCTCTTTACAACATACTCGGTCTTTTCGTCAACACGGTCAACGTATGTTCCGTCTGCAAGATTTGTTTCAAAATCAACCTTAACCTCGTCGCTTGTGTTGACAATTACAAGTCCCTTTTTACCTCTTTCAATCATAAGTACTGTTGAGTCGAGATCGGGATTTACAAGGTTTTCTTCCTCGCCAATCATTGCGGTACGGAAGAAGTTTACGGCTGAAACTCTCTTGTCCTTGTACATATCGTCGCCCTGTGTGCCGATTCTGTTCATACCCCACTCGTTTGTCGGAGTGCAGTCATAGGGACGTGAGAAGAACAGCGGAGTGCCGTCCTTACGTGCTGTGATGATTGACCAGCCGAGGATAACCTGTTCGTTTGTAAGCTCATACCACGTACCGTCGTTAATGTAGTTATCGTGAGATTCAACCCACGTTACCATATTCAGCGGAGCGTCACCGAGCCAGTAATCGGTAACTGCGCTTGTGTCAATCATATTGCCCGTTACGGCTGAACGGATTTTACTTCCGTATGTGCTTGAGGTTGTTCTGCCGATTTCCTTGATGTAGTCGGCAATTCTGTCGTTGTTGCCCTGAAGAACCTCACCGTAAACAAACATATTATCGGCATTGTCCATTTCAGTCAATGCTCTTTCCCAGAAATTATTTTTAAAGCCGTCGTCCTCTTTCGGGTCGTCGGGCAAGCCGATATGCTTTGCTGTATCATAGCGGAAGCCGTCTGCACCGCAGGCTATTGCATCATTGATAAAATCAAGGAAATAATCCTGAAATGAAGGTCTTTCGGTATTGATGTCGGGAAGTCCTCCCATTTTGTATGTAGTACATTCAAGTCGGTCGCCGTAGTCCTTTATGTCATTAGCGTTGCCCTTGTGGTAGAGCGTTTCAAGACTTCCGCCGCCTGCCTTGATTAAGTCCTCACTGACCTTGTCTGTTTCGGGAGTGGTGTGGTTTGCGATTATATCAACAATTACCTTGACGCCGTATTTTTCGGCTTCGTCACACATAGCCTTAAATTCGTCACGAGTTCCGAGCTGATAGTTTCCGATTTTAAAATCGGTAGGCTGATAGTGGTAATACCACTTGCCGTTGCCGTAAAGCTCCATTCCGCCGTCCTCGCCGACAAGACATTCATTGATTGGCGAAGTCTGAACAGCTGAAAAGCCTGCCGCCGCAATGTCGGGTATTGACTCCTTGATTGTGTTGAAGTCCCAGCAGAAAGCCTGAAGAATTGCACCGTCGGCTACCTTGTCGGCAGTCTTGAAGTCAACAGACTCGGCAGAATTTCCCGAGCCTTGCTGTGAACAGCCTGAAAAAGCAGACAGAGAGCCTGCCAAAAGCATTGCAGACAACGCACAGGACATTATCCTTTTAAACAAAAAATCACCGTCTTTCAAAATTCTAAAAAAATTTTTATGTTTTATTGATTATTACTTTTTATTATAACATAAAAGCTCTGCGTTTTAAATAGTTTTTTAGCATTTTTACACATATAATTTATTTTGTTAATCATTTGATGTTTAAAGTAGATAAGCAAAGAGAAAAATAAGTCTGTTTCATTTGTGAAACAGACTATTTTATATCAAACCTGTTATTCTTTTTTTGCAAAGCCTTTTCCTCGGATTGTGCCTGCTGTGGTGACGATTATGAAGGCGTTTTCGTCAATTGCTTTTACTCCGTTCTGTATTCGGTAAACCTGCTGTGGGCGTACTGCGCACATTATTACACGCTTTTTCTCTCCGCTGTACGCACCCTCGCCGTCAAGGAGCGTTACTCCCCTTTCGAGGTCGTTCATAATCTCCTTGCTCACCTCGTCATACTTGTTCGTTATGATGAACATAAGCTTGCCGTTTCCTCGTGATGTACCGTAGGAGATCGTGTCAATCACCTTAATGCTCACGAAAATTGCGATAATGGCGTACAGCACGCTCTCAACACTGTTGTACACAAAGAACACCATAATCAGAATTGCAAAATCCGCAATCATTATGATATTGCCCGTTGAAATATACGGCATATGCTTGTGGATATTCAGCGCAATTATGTCCGTTCCGCCCGTTGAGCCGCCACGGTAGAAGATAAACCCGAGTCCGATTCCGTTTAAAATTCCGCCGAAGATTGCGGCAAGGAGTGTATCTCCCGTATAAACAGGCACAAACGGCGTTAATGCGTCGATTGCAACGGAAACAAACGCTGTGCCGATAATCGTTTTCGTCAGAAAATTCAGTCCGTTTTCAACTGCGCCCCAGATAAAAAGAGGAATGTTCATCAGGAAAATAAGCGTTCCTATCGGGAGCGAGAACATAAAGTTGAGCATTGTTGCAATACCGGTAAGTCCTCCGGGAGCGATGTTGTTAGGCGAAGTGAAAACGACTACCGAGAGTGCGTAAAGAACTGCACCGACGGCAATTATGAGGTAATCAATTACAGTCGTTCTCACCGTGTTCAAGGTCGGCTTATGAAATTTAAATTCTGATTTTTTCATTATATCACTCTATTCCGAAATATGTATAATCAGATTAAAAAGCTCGTCAATTCTGTCGTTTTCACCGTTTAAGTGAAGATAACCGAACAGTGCTTCAAGACCTGTTGCACTGTGATAATCGGCTACACTGCCGTTTTTGGGTGTGCATTTTGGGGCGGCGTTTCTGCCACGCTTGTAAACCGAAAGCTCTTTTTCTGTTAAGGACGGCATTATCTGCTTTGCAAATTCAGCCTGACTTTTGCAATTTACAAGCGAAACCTTGATTTTGTTAAGCTCGCCGACAGGACGGTTTGCCTTGCGCACAAGGTACTCCCTGACAAGCAAATCATACACTCCGTCACCCACAAACGCAAGCGTAAGCGGTGAAAATTCATCTGTTTTTGTATGTGATACCGTAATATTTTCCATAATCTACCCGAATATTTCTTAAAGAGAATTAATCCATAAAGTCAAATTCAACGTCATAAATTGAAACAGTGTCGCCGTCGTTACAACCCTTTTCACGCAGAGCGTCAATTACTCCGCCGTTGATAAGCACCTTCTGGAAGTAGTTAAGGCTTTCGTAATCATCAAAGTTTATGCCCTTCATAACCTGCAACAACCAGTCGGCCTCTACGGTGTAAATTCCGTTTACATTCTTGATTGTAACGCTGTGGTCGTCAAAATCTTCCACATTGACAACGGGTGCAGGCTCTGCCTCGTAGTGAACAATAGGCGGCAACTTTGAAAGCATTTCCTGAATTTTCTTGAGCATCGGGTCAACGTCATAGCGGATTGCCGCCATAATCGGGAAAAAGTCGTAGCCCTTTGACTCAACGTAATTTTTAAATTCTTCAATCTGCTCATCTGTTGCCATATCGCACTTGTTGCCTGCGACAATCATCGGTCTTTGTGCAAGCTCGGGATTGAACTTTTCAAGCTCCGCATTTATTGTTTCAAAGTCCTCAATCGGGTTTCTGCCCTCACTGCCCGAAACGTCAACTATATGGACGAGCATTCGGCAACGCTCAACGTGGCGAAGAAACTGATGACCGAGTCCTGTGCCCTGCCACGCACCCTCGATAAGACCGGGAATGTCAGCCATAACAAACGAACTGCCCTCGCCCATTGACACAACACCGAGAACGGGAGTTATTGTGGTGAAGTGGTAGTTTGCAATCTCGGGTTTTGCCTGTGAAACGACAGAAACAAGTGTGCTTTTGCCGACATTCGGAAAGCCGACAAGACCGACATCTGCGAGCAATTTCAGCTCAAGCACAACGTCAAACTCTTCACCCGGAAGTCCCGGCTTTGCAAATCGGGGAACCTGACGGACAGGCGTTGCAAAGTGGGGATTTCCCCAACCGCCCTTGCCGCCTCTTGCAACAATGTACGGCTCTTTGGTGGAAACATCGGCTAAAATTCTGCCTGTGCTTTCTTCCTTTACGAGAGTTCCGACAGGCACACGGATTATTAAATCCTCGGCGTTACTGCCACGGCATCTGCCGCCCCTGCCGTTTTCGCCCTTTGCGGCAAAGTATTTGCGCTTATATCTGAAATCTGCAAGCGTTGAAAGGTTTGAGTCGGCTTGAAAAACAATGTTTCCGCCTCTGCCGCCGTCACCGCCGTCAGGACCGCCTGCGGCTACGTATTTTTCACGGTGAAACGAAACTGCGCCGTCACCGCCGTCGCCTGCTTTAATTTTAATTTTCGCTGTATCTACAAACATAAAATGTACTCCGTTTTAAATTGTAGGGAACAACCCCTGTGTTGCTCCTGCATAATTTAGTTGAATTTCCATTAGGAACGACACAGGGGTCGTTCCCTACGGAAAGGTTTGTTGTCCTCTATAACTAAGGTTTAATCGGTCAAGTTTGATTGCCACTTCGGACACGGCACGCCGTGTCCCTACGTCTGAAAAACAAACGTTAATATAATTTATAGTATAAACAAAAAGGGTGGATAAAATCCACCCTCTAATGATTTATGCTTACTGCTCAACAGGATAAACGCTTGCACGCTTTCTGTCTTTGCCAACACGCTCAAATCTTACTACACCGTCAATCTTTGCAAACAGTGTGTCGTCAGAGCCGATGCCTACATTTTCACCGGGATGAATATGTGTGCCTCTCTGCTTTACGAGGATGTTGCCTGCGAGAACCTTCTGTCCGTCTGCACGCTTAACGCCAAGACGCTTTGATTCACTGTCACGGCCGTTCTTTGTAGAACCCATACCTTTTTTGTGAGCGAATAACTGAATGTTTATTTTAAGCATTACCTTACACCTCCGAAATTTTCACTTTAATATACTTTGTGTATTGCTCCGACAGAGCAGTTAAATGAAGCCTTAATCCGTCTAAAACAACGGCTGATTTTTCGGCCTCACTCTTTGACAGACTTAAACTCATAAATCCGTCATTTTCGGTAACGTCTGCGTCAATATGCAGAATTTCGGTAATTGTGTTTGCCGTCATATATGCCGCAGAGCTGACTGCCGCACATACAATATCACTGCCCTCTTCGGAAAATCCCGAATGACCTGATATTGTAAAACCGCAAATTAAATTATCCGAACAGTTAAAAGTTACCGTAATCATACTCAGGCTTCAATTGAAGTAATCTTAACCTGTGTGTAAGGCTGTCTGTGACCCATTGTTCTCTTCTCGCCTTTTTTGGGCTTGTAAGTAGCAACTCTGATTTTCTTGCCCTTACCGTTCTTTAATACTTCAGCAGTAACCTTTGCACCCTCAACAAAAGGAGTGCCAACCTTAATACCGTCGTCTGTGCCAACGGCTACAACGTCAAATGTTACTGTGTCAGCTGCTTCAGCGTTAAGCTTTTCAACAAAGATAACTTCGTCGTTTGTTACCTTGTACTGCTTACCGCCTGTCTGAATAACTGCGTACATTTTAGTACCATCCTTTACATTAGACTCGCTATCTATGGGTGGAGAAACTCACTTATAACCCACAATATGCGGCTTATATACTATACCACAAAGAAAATGTATTGTCAACAATTTTTTCCTTATTTTTCGGTATCAGTCATAAAATACTTTTCGCTGTCCGAAACAGCCTGAATTTCGCCCGAGGTTGCGTCTGCAAGCTGTTTGTTGAGCTTATCGAGTAACTCGGGCTTAATGTGAAATTTTATACGCACGTCAGCTTCATAGACGGTATCGTCAACCTCTGCACCGATTTCCATAATCAGCGAAGAAACCTTGCCGTACTGATTATAACTGCAACGAGTCTGACAGATAAGACAGCTCTGCATCATCACGACATTTCCTGCTTCAAGCGCAACCTTTGCGCCCTGAGAATACGCTCGCACAAGACCGCCTGTACCGAGCAGAACACCGCCGAAATAGCGGGTTACGACAATACAGACATCGTATATTTCATTTTTCGTGATTACGTCAAGCACGGGCATTCCTGCCGTACCCGAAGGCTCACCGTCGTCGCTGTAGCGTTTTATGTTGCCCTCTCGCAAAGAATAGGCGTACACGTTATGCGTAGCATTCCAATGCTCACTTCGCTTTGAGTTGATAAATTCAACCGCCTCCTGTTCTGTTTTAACAGGCTTGCAGTAACCGATAAAGCGTGAGCGTTTTTCCGTAAACTCGGAATGAGCCTCATTCTGAACGGTTTTGTAGTCTTTAGTCATACAATATCCTCTTGTCAATGACATAAAATTATTTTTTGCTCTTATTATTTCCGTAAACTATTCCGAAAAGCAATCCAACAGCAACGCCGACAGGCACTCCTATTGCCAAGCCGATTCCGATATTTTCTTTAAAGAAAATTACACCTGAAATAAGTCCCAGAGCTGAGCCGACGGAAACGCCGAGCATCATAAAAAGCGGCAGATATTTATTAACCATATATTACCTCCTAAAAAATAAAAAAGCAAATAAGACGACGCCGAAGCGCCGTCTTAACAATTACATAAAAATTATTTATCCATGCCGAAACGCTTTTTGAATCTGTCAACACGTCCGCCTGTATCAACTAATTTCTGCTTTCCTGTGAAGAAGGGGTGACATTTTGAACAAACTTCAACACGAATGTCCTTCTTTGTTGAACCTGTTTCAATAACATTACCGCAAGCACAAGTAATTGTTGTCTGCTCATACTTAGGATGGATATTCTCTTTCATTATTTTCACCTACCTGTCTTTGCACAATTAACAGAGTTATTATACTACATAACTTTACAAATTGCAAGTGTTTTTTAAATTTATTCCTGATTTTTTTGCAAAGAAACATACTCCGAGTATTCTTCAAGGCACATATTGAATGAACGCATCTTCTTTGCGTTTTCAATTCCGACATAACGATAGAGCGTTTTGTTTTCGCTAATCTTGGTTACATCTTCCTTATCCTTCGGGTACCGCTGAACAAAGCCGTAGTTGATACATTCACGCTCAATGAACGCCAAGGTCTTTTTATTTGACACATCAAATCCGATAAGAAGTCCCGTCTGCGCTTCACTGCATCCGCCCTTTGGCACAAGCTTTTGTGCCGCCGCCTGTGCTCTCACTTCGGTATATTCGGGATTTGAGAGGAACTCGGAAAGCTTTTCATTGTATAACTTTTCCTGCTCGTCAAAGGAAACGTAAGATGAAACAAGCTTGATTTCAACGCCCAACTCCTTTGCTTTGTTGCAGAAATTCTGAAGATTATTTTCCGCAAGAGAATTAACTTTAAAATTGCCGTAGCTTTTAAGCTTTGGCACATAGTCGGCAGGAAGAGGATTGGCGGTGTTTACAACACGCAAAAGCTCCTCACGCTGCTCCTGTTCAATCTGTCGTACCGATTTTGTATCACCCTTATCGGCAAAAGCATTGTAGGCAAAGTAACCGCCGACTGACAGTCCTGCTACAAGAATTACGGCTGTTACTGCTATAACAATTCGCCGTTTTGCAGTTGAAAATGGGAGTATTCTGCCTGTTTTTTCGGCTTTTGCCGCCTGACGTCTGCGCCGTTTGGAATCACGGTAGCGTTTTTTATCATACGGTGTAAGTCCGTAGGACATATTTCACCTGCTTTTCAGTTCGTTATATAAATTGGTGGTAAGCTAAACGTCGGTATCTCGGGAGTCTTACAATTTTCTATGTCTTACGTAGGAATCCCTTTTACTTCATCTGTTATGCTATCTATCGGTCGGGCACCGCTTTATCCATATAAACCGACTTTTATTCTCGATTTGCCTGCAGGGGCACCCTGCCGAATTAAATTACTTTATTGCCTTTGTGTTGATTTCTTCAACAGCCATTTCGATAAACTGCTCAAGCTTCATTGCGCCGAGGTCGCCTTCTTTTCTGTGGCGAACAGAAACAGTCTGCGCCTCAATATCCTTATCGCCGATTATGAACATATAAGGAACCTTTTCAAGCTGTGCTTCACGAATTTTGTAGCCGATTTTCTCGCTTCTGCCGTCAACCTCAACACGCATACCCTTTTCTTCAAGAGCCTTTTTAATTTCATAAACGTAGTCAAGGTGTCTGTCAGCAACAGCGAGCAGCTTAACCTGAACGGGTGCAAGCCACATTGGGAACGCACCTGCGTACTTTTCAATGAGGAGTGCAAGAGTTCTCTCGTAACAGCCGATTGAAGTTCTGTGAATAATGCAGGGAATTTTCTTTGTGCCGTCCTTATCAACGTACTCCATACCGAATTTCTCGGCGAGCATCTGGTCAATCTGAATTGTGATGAGCGTATCTTCCTTGCCGTAAACATTTTTAATCTGAATGTCGAGCTTAGGTCCGTAGAAAGCCGCCTCGCCTACACCTACCGAGTAAGGAATTTCAAGGTGCTCAAGGATTTTCTGCATCATATTCTGCGCTTCATCCCACTGTTCAGCTGTACCGATGTACTTTTCTGTATCGTTTGGATCCCACTTTGAAAAACGGTATGACACATCGTCATAAAGTCCAAGGGTTTTTAGCATATAGATTGCAAGCTCAAGACAGCTCTTGAACTCGCTCTCAAGCTGTTCGGGAGTACACATAAGGTGTCCTTCGGAGATTGTGAACTGTCTTACTCTGATAAGTCCGTGCATCTCACCGCTTGCCTCGTTACGGAAAAGCGTTGAGGTTTCGTTGTAGCGGAGCGGAAGGTCACGGTAGGAACGCTGACGGTTAAGATAAGCCTGATACTGGAACGGACATGTCATCGGGCGAAGTGCAAAAACCTCGTCGTCCTTTTCGGGGTCGCCGAGAACGAACATACCGTCCAGATAGTGATCCCAGTGACCGCTGATTTTGTAGAGGTCGCTCTTTGCCATATACGGAGTTTTTGTGAGCTGCCAACCTCTCTTCTGCTCCTCGTCCTCAACGAAACGCTGTAAAAGCTGAATAATTCTTGCGCCCTTCGGAAGAAGAATGGGAAGTCCCTGTCCGATTACCTCTGAAGTTGTGAAAAGCTCAAGCTCACGTCCGAGCTTGTTGTGGTCACGGCTCTTTGCCTCGGAAAGCATTTTGAGGTGCTCTTCGAGCATTGAAGCCTTCGGGAATGCAACGCCGTAAACTCGGCAAAGCTGTGCGTTGTTAGCGTCGCCTCTCCAGTAGGCACCTGTGCAGTTTGTAAGTTCAATCGCCTTGATTACGGAAACGTTCATAAGATGAGGACCTGCGCAGAGGTCTGTGAAGTCGTCCTGCTTATAGAATGTGATGTTTTCGCCCTTATCGGAATGTTCCTTTGCAAGCTCTACCTTGTAAGGCTCGTTCATCTCTTCAAGCTTTGCAACGGCATCCTCGGGTGAAAGCTCGAAGCGTTCAAGCTCAACGCCCGACTTAATGATTTTCTTCATTTCAGCCTTGATTTTTTCAAGGTCATCAGCTGAAAAAGGCTTTTCAACATCAAAGTCATAGTAGAATCCGCTGTCAACAGCAGGGCCGATTGCACACTTTGCGTTCGGATAAAGTCTTTTTACAGCCTGTGCAAGCACGTGAGAAGCTGTGTGCCAGAACGCCTTTTTACCGTCCGGGTCGTCAAATGTTAGAAGCTCAAGCTTGCAGTCGTCTGTAAGCTCGGTGCGTAAATCTACAACCTCTCCGTCAACTCTTGCACAGCAGACTGATTTGTAAAGTCCTGCGCCGATTGATTTTGCAATTTCAGCAGGAGTAATATTGCTGTCAAATTCCTTGACTACTCCGCCTTTAAGTTCAACATTAATCATTTTTATTCTCCTTATCTATAAAATATTATTTGATTAATAAAACAAAAAATCCCAATATTCCAAAAAGGAATATTGGGACGAAGTTACTCGTGGTTCCACCCGCATTCGGCAATAAAATTGCCCTCAAAAACTTTAACGCAGTTATACGCCGCACCATTTCCTGTGCAGTCTCAAAGGTGGTAGAATGTAAGACCAAATACGGATATTTCAGCAAACAATCCGCTCTCTGAAAATGGCGATTTACAGACCGTGTCCTTATCATCAATTACTATTTAAATTTATAATAGCACCGAAAAATCATAATGTCAACAATTATTTTTTACTGTCAAGCTCCTGTAAAAGCAGGTCGATGTCGCTTAACTCTTTTTCAGGCTCTTTTTTCGGAGCTGGTTTCGAAACAGGTTTAGGCTCGGATTTCTTAACCTCAACAGGCTTTTCTGCCTTTGGCTGTGTTTTCTCAACCACTACCGGCTCTTCTGCTTCAATTTCTTCGGATTCAGCAGGAGCTGTCTGCTCGACAACAGGCTCTGATTTTTCTTCGAAATTGTCGTTGTAGAATACAAGTCTTGAAGATGTTGCCTTTTTCATTTCCTTTTTTGTGAGATACGGAATAGGCTCTTTGTCTTCTCCTGCTCCATATCCGATTATGAAATCATCAAATTCTGTTACTTTGCGAACATCATCTTCAGTTTCGGTTTTCTCATTATTTTCGTAATCTTTCTTTTCTGCAAAAACAAGCTCATCGTAGCCACCCGATTTCACGTAGCTGTTTTCATAGGTATCTTCATCATCAGGCATACCGTCTATAATTTCAATTTCGTCCTTTGTGTAGGAGTTAAAAGCCATCTCAACAATGAACGAAAGAGCGTAGATTGAGAAAACAATCAACTCTGCGCCAAAGAGTCCCTGCGAAGCAAGAGTACTCTCAATCATAGCAGTAAAGATTACATAAAGTCCGTATGAAAGCGAGATTGCCACGGCGGGAAGTCCATAGATAAAGCAGGCTTTAACAGGATTTCTGCCCTTTATTCTTGATACAATCATAGAATGTGAGAAGTAGTAAAGTGTAATAAAGATATAGCAGAAAAGCGGAGTCATATCACTTGCCGAAATTGACACCTTGGTTGCAACAAGGAACTCGGAAACAAGCTCTGAACATCCCCATAATGCAGGGAAAATAAAGAGCATTGAAACGCCCGACACAGTTGATTTGCCTGTAAAATGCACCTTTGACATAAGAACAAGCGCAATAGCGGCAGGAACTGAAAACGCCGCACAGACTACTGTCATCAGGTAATATTCCGAATCGTTTGTGGTATTTAACAGCGTTGTTATTGACGATGCCGCAACCGAAATACCGGCAAGAACTGCAAAGGCACCTGCAACAAAATTCTTTTTCACAGGATAAACAGGCGCAGTCTTTCTGTCAATAATATTGATAATTACACACACCAGAAAGAGTGCAAGTGTAACACCGATAACTGCATATGTAATTCCCATTTTGTTCATTCCGAGGAACATTCCGCTGCCGTCAAGACCGAAAATGCTCATAAGCTTAAGTCCGACAGTTGCAATTGTTGCGAGAATAAAGGGTATAAGCGAATATTTTACCTTCATATAATTGCTCCGTTTCTATATACACTAAAGTTATTTTAATTTTATTGTGAACATATATTATTTTAAGACAAATATATCATTATGTCAAGAAAAAATAAAACACAATTTACGTATATTAAAATAAATTTTTCTGTACGAAATAAAGAGGCGATTAGTATCGGAAAGAAAATTCTTGCCTGTTCCCTGTTGCTTGTATTAATGGCACTGTTGCCTTTTACAGCGGTTAAGTGTTCAAGCGACACCGACAAAAGCAAAATCAGACTGACAAGCAGTACCGGCAAATCAATAAATGACACAAAAAGCAATGATAATAATGAAATACTCGTCGGGCTGACAGCGGCACTTTGCAATGAAAATTTCAGCGATGAAGCGATAAAGGCAATTGCAATTCTAATCAATACCGACTACGAGGTAAATCCCGACTATTTTGATTTAGAAAATAAAGACGTTTATTTATCGAAAGATACACTTGATAATTCTGATAAAGAATATTATTCAAAGGTGGAGAGGATTGTAAATTCAACGCAGAGGAAATCCCTGACTGTACATAATGAAAAATTCTTTATCCCCTATTCTCAAAGCTCCTGCGGATATACGCTTGACAGTACGGACTGCGAGTACATAACGTCGGTTGCGTCCCCTTGGGATAGCTTTTCAAAGAGCTATGACGAAAGCAGTGAATGTATCGGCGTGAGCATTGACGGAATAAATTATCTTTGCAAAAACGGTGCAAATGCAGAGCAGGCACTGAAATGGTATCTTCCGGATTTTGAAATTAAATAACAAGAAAAGCCCGTACTGCATATTATGTAACGAGATAATACCGACCTTGAAATGGGTATTACACTCATAAATTACAAAAAAGGAGAATGGAAATGGAATTGACCGAAATTATAAAAGAACAGTACGGACTTTCAAGATTTCCGGAAAAGACTTCTGAAGCAATGGCATACGTTCCGTTTCAGCCCGACAACGCACCTACCTATTCGCCTATGCAGGGATTTGCGTCGGGAACTATGTATCCAACGCTGAACAAACCGTTCTACGGCAGTAAGTGTGGTGCTCACAGTGACTGAACGAGAAATATTGCTCAAAAAAATATCGACCTATCAGTTTGCGGCGCTTGACCTACAGCTTTTCCTTGACACTCACCCACACGACAGGAAAACGCTTGAAAAGATGAAGGAGTACAAAGCACTGGCACAGCCGCTGATTGCAGAATACGAAGAAAAATTTGGTCCGCTGACAAAAAGTATGACAAGCTCAAATCACTGGCACTGGATAATGGGACCGTGGCCATGGGAAAACGAGGAGGACTGCTGATGTTTGTATATGAAAAGAAACTGCAATACCCCGTAAATATCAAGCAAACAAATCCAAAGCTTGCTAAAATTATAATAACTCAATATGGCGGTCCTGACGGAGAATTGGGAGCTTCACTTCGATATTTAAGTCAGAGATTTACTATGCCGCTGCCCGAGCTTAAGGGCACATTGACTGATATAGGTACCGAGGAGCTGGGGCATCTTGAGATGATCGGCGCTATTGTTTATCAGCTTACAAAGGGGCTTACAGAAAAGGAAATCAAGGAAGCAGGGTTTGAGGACTACTTTGTTGACCACACAACAGGAATTTATCCGCAGAGTGCGGCAGGCACTCCCTACACTGCCGCTTCTATGCAGGTCAAGGGTGACGCAATAACCGACTTGCACGAGAATATGGCGGCGGAGCAGAAGGCTCGCTCGACCTACGACAATATTCTGCGTTTCTGCGACGACTACGACGTCAAGGACGCTATACGCTTTTTGCGTGAGCGTGAGGTTGTTCACTATCAGCGTTTCGGCGAAAATCTGCGTTTGCTTACCGACAAGCTCGACGAAAAGAACTTCTATGCTTTCAACCCTGAATTTGATAAGAAATGCTTTAAAAACTGTATGAAGAAAAAATAAAAATTATATGTGAATTTTTCAAGGCAATATCGCATAATGCGGTTTGCCTTGTTTTTATTCATAAAATTAATCATATATGTATTCTATGGAATGGTATTTACTGAATTTTCAACAAGGCGAAGCATACCTGCCTCACTTTCCAAAAATGTATTACGCATTTTTTCTATTTTTAACTTCTGAATAACATCGGCGGGCAAATCGAGTGGAAAAGTTGATTTGCGAGCCGAGTGCCTCGGCAAATTATCGTTTATCTCATTTTTAACGCTCATTTACGTTTACAGACTTTTTTGGAAAAAACTTCTCTGACTGTTGCTATAATAATTTCATCGACAGGGAAAAAAGTCGAAATAAAAATTAAATTTATATTTTGAAAGGAAAATCATTATGAAATGCAGTAATTGCGGAAAAGAAAATCCAAACGGCAGTACATTCTGTATTGAATGCAGTGAAAATCTCGGTTCGACTCTCTCGGGCAGCAGTAATATCGAAAACAAGCTTAACAAGGCATATAATTATTTCAGCAAGAAAGCCGACTTATATGAATGTCTTTACAGGCTGAACAATACAATCAACCTTACTCCTGCAAAATATAAAATTTTAAGAATAGTTATTTGCTCATCTGTTTTGCTCGAGTCTATTCCGGCACTCATAGATAGTGCAAAAATGATTTATTTATTGATATTAGGAATAATAACCGGTGAGTATGATTCAATACCAAATGACATTTTAGGTATTCCTTTTGTTTTTTTGATTGACGGTGTTTGTGCTTTTCTTCTTTTTTCACATCTAAAGCGAGTAAGAACCAATCACCGAATAATCGCAAATGCTAAAATTCAGTTTTCGGAAATCGGAAAAGAATTGTATGATTATTACAAAGCTTACGGCAATTGTCCTGTCAGCTTTGAAAATACCGACCCCGAAATTCTTGGCAAGCTGTGCGAAATAGCAGAAGGCGGACGTGCCTTTACCGTCAACGATTGTCTGAGAGTGTATGCGGAAGATTGTTACAGACTGGGACTGAACAGCAAACAAAACGATATTGTTCTCAATTCGGTATATGCAACCTACAGTTATTAAGGAGTGGTTAATATGAGTACTTGTCCGAGATGTCACTCGATTATAGTAAGCGGCGCTAAATTTTGCCATAAATGCGGTTACAAATTCAGCAGAGGAAACAGCAGCAGAAATATCCAACCGCTGAAAAAGCTTGAATGGCATAATGTTTCTTTTAAATACATACAGGACTGGCTGTATGCAAATTCAAGCAATATGATTTTAGAAAATGCAAAAGCGAGAATCAGATTTGACGAAAGAGGGATATTTTTCAAAAACTATGAATGGTATTTTCAGGATTTGACAATATGGTACAGACCGGGAAATAATCCGTCGCCAAATCACCTTGCATATATTTACCGAGGGTTTTCACTTATTACACCGTTTGCACAAAAGAACGTTAATGACTTTATCAATTCTCAGCTCGCACACAGCAAAAAGACGATACTGGATTGCAGCAGGAATGCTTATCTTCCCGGCGGAACTTTATCATTTTGCAGAGTTGTAATTTTTAATTAAAATGACGGAGGAACAAAATGAAATATATTCCTTACGAAAAGCTTTCTAAAGCAAAAAAGAGAGAGCTTAACAGAAAAAAGCGAAACACTTGGAACAACGTAAAACCTGTTACCAGAGTTCACAAGAGTGCAAAGGAGTACAGCAGAAAAAACAAAAATGAATTTGACGCATATCCTGATTACTGATATGCATCAAACAGATTTTTCTGAACTTTAAGCTTTGAAACAACATCTTTTACGGCAAATTCAGGTGCAAGAATTTTTACTGTCGGTCCGAATGCAACAATATTATCAATAATAGATTCATAATCCTGCTTAAAAAAGAAAATCTTTGTAATGCAGCAGTCTTTTTCTTTTATAAAACGTGTTTCTTTATGATAGTTTGAAAAGCTTATCATAAATCTCTCAATTGCATTTCTTTTATTATATACCTCAATTTCAACCGGCTGAGGTTCTTCAAATTTTTCAAGAATATTTTCGTCGGGAATATTGTATAAGTCGGATGACAGGGTAATCTTGCTGATTTCCGAAAGTCTGAAAATCATCAAGCTGTGGTATTCATAATCAAAAGCAATAAGCCTGAACGCATCGTCAAGGCAGGAATATTCAAGCTTGTACGGAATACACCTCCTTGAATTCGGCGTTGTGTCGGAATCTGCAAGCTCAATATAAACAAACATACGATAATGAATTGCTTTGATTAGATTTTTGAATTTTAATATGTAGTTTTTATCACTATAGTTATCGCTGATTGTATGCTTGTCGAAAAACCGAAAATCCTTTTTTTCAAACAAAGGAACAACATCTTTCAGAAGCTCTGAAATATCATTCAACTCGTCATCATTCAGAAACAGGTGTATTTTTTCTTCGGAAATTATTGCTTTAAGCCACGCTTTTTCAATGTCGGTAAACGGTCTTTTAATTTCACACGAGCATTCAAGACCTGATATATATTCTCCGTCAATAAAGTCGATTAGTTTCAGTGCTTTCAGATCGGACAGCATAAGCGTTGAATTATATTCATTTAGTATTTTTTGAATATCCTTGCCTTTTAGTGATGATTTGCTGAGCATACTCAATATTTTAGTTACGGCAAGAAAATTGTTACTGTAAATTTCATCAAAAATTTCCATAATTATTCTCCATAAAGAGCAAGCGCTTCGTCAATATCTCTGATAAAGCTTTGCTGTTCGTTTTTATTGCTGCACTCAAGCTCTATAATTCGTCCCGTAAAGCTTTTAAGAAAAAACAGAGTGTTTTTAATATCGTTTGTATCAACGGTAAGCTTTACAGTTTCACCGTCATTTTCAAGCTCTGCGTTGCGCTTTTCGTTAATAAGTCTTTCGTAGGCGTCTTTTTCGTTCTTGTCAATTTTAATGCGGCATTCAACGTGCTCATTTGAATCTGTTTCAATATACGGAGGGCACCAATAGAAGTTGCTCATTTGTTGCTCGGCGTCAAACTCAACGGTACTGTTGCATTTGGTAATTTCAGATATTTTATCAAGTCTTATACTTTTAAAATTACTGTCTTCGGTATTGTAATAAAAAACGTATTCTCTTCCGGTTTTGCAGCTGATAAAAAAGCATAAAGGCTTACAAATGAATTTAACTCCGCAGTCATCTTTAATTTTCAGAAAGGAGTTATTTTTCAATGCCTGTGAAATATCAAGCTTTACAGCGTCATCAAGAGTCTGTGAAATAAATCTGTCCTTATACTTAAACACACTCTCCGAATGTTTAGCTCCTCCGTCACAAACAAGCTTATCCTGAATAAAGCTTCCTATGACCGAAAATTGAGATACTTCGCTGTAAAACGAGAGCATATTCTGAAAAGACTTTCCTGCAAGGATATTTTCAAGACCGGTTGTTTCGTTTATGTAGTAACGTGATTTTGATTTTCTGATAATTGTTTTCTTAAGGAGTTTTTTTAAATCAGTCGCAATAATTGAATGCTGATCTTTTTCATCATAACATTCATCAAGCCCGTCCAGATAATATTGTATTTCGTTTGCAGTTACACCGTGTACACGATTTTTGTTAAGTGCAGACAAAATCACAAAATACCTCTGCATACTGCTTTCAGGCGCACTTTTATACTTTAGAACCTGATGAAAAGGGTTTTCCGACACGGAGGACTGATTAAACATTATGCGATAAACACTGCTTGAACCGATACGAAAATCAGCAATGTCATTTAAAATAAAACCAATAGTTTTTGCTCGGTTAGCAAACGTGCTGTTGCCGATATTTTCGGTCTCTTTATATACATCTTTATTTTTATAGCCGTTAATAAAGAAGTCCCTGATATAATAACGCACTTTTTCAAGCTTTTTAAATTCAATTTTATCCGTAGCCATATTATCACCGCTGAAAGTATATCATAAATCTCATTATGTTTTCAACAGAATAAGAATATATTTACAGATTTTTGCGGAAAATTTAGGATTAATTGATTATATAATAATATACGCAGAGAGGAAATGGAAATTTCATTTCTGCCTTAACCCTTATAACGGTACATTTTGTGCCTTTACATATATCTTTTCATTTTTTCATCCTTCATTTTTTAATTCCTTCAGACACGCAACAGAGAATCAAAATCTTTGTTGCGTGTTTTCTGTAATATTTAATATATCAAGTAAAAAAACACTAAAAGTATTGACTAAAAATGGTATAATTTTATCGAATTTTTTTATATGGAGTGGTATTAATGAAAGACAAAGATAAATTAAAACAACTTCTTGAACACAATGACAATAATCCTATGGCATTACATAAAATCGCTGTAATTTACAGGGATATGAAGGATTACAAAAAAGCAGAGGAATACTTCATAAAAGCAAAACAGGCAGGTCACTATTCTGCACAATTTGACTTAGAAGAGCTTTATGCCAGATTATCTGAAAGCTAAAAAAAATGACAACACAGCCTTAAAAGAACTCGGATTCAAGTATTATCACGGAATTGTTCTCAAAAAAAATATCCCGTTAGCACTTCAGTTGATAACAAAGGCTGCCGAAAGGAAGGATTTAGAAGCCATTAATTTTCTTGCCGCTCACTACTTCAATTCAGGCGATACGGAAAAAGGAAAATTGTACCTATCTAAAGCGGCATCATTAGGAGATTCAGATGCAAAGAAAAGAATGGAAAAATTAGATACATAAAACATATTGGAATAAGGTATAAGCAAAAGCACATCATCAGTCTGTAATCCGATGATGTGCTTTAATTTTTATCAAACTATTCAATTCTCTCGGTTACCGTATTGCCGTCGGAAAAATATCCGCCGAATTTTCCGACTATCTCGAACGGCTCAATTTCAGAAAATATAAGATACCTTGTATTCTTTGACTCTCCGTGTGGACTTACCGAAAGCGTGATGTGCGGAACTTCAATCCGATTTATCAACTCATTTAA
>CAMKNF010000008.1 GCA_946414115.1 uncultured Ruminococcus sp.
CAACTTTCCCCGAAGGGCACCTAATGTATCTCTACTTCGTTAGTTGGATGTCAAGACCTGGTAAGGTTCTTCGCGTTGCTTCGAATTAAACCACATACTCCACTGCTTGTGCGGGCCCCCGTCAATTCCTTTGAGTTTCAACCTTGCGGCCGTACTCCCCAGGTGGATTACTTATTGTGTTAACTCCGGCACGGAAGGGGTCAGTCCCCCCACACCTAGTAATCATCGTTTACAGCGTGGACTACCAGGGTATCTAATCCTGTTTGCTACCCACGCTTTCGTGCCTCAGCGTCAGTTAAAGCCCAGCAGGCCGCCTTCGCCACTGGTGTTCCTCCCCATCTCTACGCATTTCACCGCTACACGGGGAATTCCGCCTGCCTCTACTTCACTCAAGCTCTACAGTTTCAAATGCAGTTTATGGGTTGAGCCCATAGATTTCACATCTGACTTGCAAAGCCGCCTACGCACCCTTTACACCCAGTAAATCCGGACAACGCTTGCTCCCTACGTATTACCGCGGCTGCTGGCACGTAGTTAGCCGGAGCTTATTCATTAAGTACCGTCATTTTTCGTCCTTAATAAAAGAAGTTTACAATCCGAAAACCTTCATCCTTCACGCGGCGTTGCTGCGTCAGGGTTGCCCCCATTGCGCAATATCCCCCACTGCTGCCTCCCGTAGGAGTCTGGGCCGTGTCTCAGTCCCAATGTGGCCGTTCAACCTCTCAGTCCGGCTACCGATCGTGGTCTTGGTGAGCCGTTACCTCACCAACTAACTAATCGGACGCGAGTCCATCTCTGAGCGATAAAATCTTTGATATACAAACCATGCGATTCGTATATGTTATGCGGTATTAGCAATCTTTTCAGATTGTTATTCCCCTCTCAAAGGCAGGTTACTCACGCGTTACTCACCCGTCCGCCACTAAACTTAACCAAAATCATCCCGAAAGAATCTTTCAATAAAGTTCCGTTCGACTTGCATGTGTTAGGCACGCCGCCAGCGTTCGTCCTGAGCCAGGATCAAACTCTCTAAAATTTGTATCTCAACACCAATAGGTGTTCAAATCAATTTCAGAGCTTCAATCGCTCATTCCGAATACCAACTTTGTATTCCGAAATACTGATGCTTTTCTTGTGTGCATCTCACTGTAATTCTTTGAGCTTTCCTCAAAGTCATTACGGGTTTCTTTCTTTCTTCGTTGTTTAATTTTCAAGGTCCTATATTGTTCACTTTACACAAATTGGAAATCTATTCTTTAGTGATGTTTCACACTCTCAATAAGATTTTCTCTTGCGCGGAACATTGTCTATTATAATGCGTTGATATTGAAATGTCAAGCCTTTTTTTCAATTTTTTTAAAAAATTCTTAAAAATTTTACACGCTTGTGTTTTTTTCAACTTTATTCACGTTTTACCCCAACATATTGTATATACTGATTCAATCTTTTTCATCTTTATATTGTATTTTTCTTATTTATATTATAAAATAGTAAGGTAAACTATTAAAATTACGTTTTCGGAGGATAGGTATGAACCAAATTAACCCATATAGGAGCAACTGCGAGGTTATGCGCAAGTTCTTTGCAAAGCCGATTTTTCTTATTATAGGTATAGTACTTTCTGTTTACATTACTGCAAGTACCGTTTTATGCTTGCTGTCAAAACAAGTACCTGTTTTTGATTTTATATCAACAGCAATGTGTGTTGCTTTTTTCGTTTTCTATTTTAAGGCGCACAGTAAAAGAGAAATTGTTTCTTTCAGAGCACCGACTGTACTTATGGACGTTGTTTCAATTGTCGGAATAGTTTTCTCGGGACTGATTTTTTTATTTTCGGGCTTTATGACCGTTTTGTTTATGTTGCTGACAAAACCTGTTTATACAGAATATCACGGCAGTTACGAATTTTTATGGTCAACACTCGGCAAGGCTTTGTGTGATTTGGCTGTAATGTTCTTTCCGATTGTTACGGCATTAAGTTTGCTTTTCCTGTTATATTTTATCGGAATGCAGAGAATTACGCTCTCGTTTAAAAAAAGTCTTTCTAATATATATCTGCAAAGAAAAGGCGCTGTTATGTTCGGCGTGATGTCATTAATTCTCGCTGTCGTTTCTATTATATACTATACGGGTTTGACGACAATTCCGTTTTCGGGATTCGAAGAATATCTAATGCTGTTCTCGCAGAGAATTAATATTCCGGCGCTTGTTCAGGGATTGCTTGTCACTTTGATTCTTGTTCTGTATGCAATTCTCGGCTTTATGTACGACTCCTATATCAAAAAGCTGGTAAATTCGATTGAAACAAGCAGACCTGTTCAACCTTTACCTGACAAAGAGGAAGAAGTCACAAATAACAATCCGACGCTTGATATGTGGGCAGAGTCGGAAACCTTCAATCAACCGCATCGGCAGGCAACCGTAACACGTCCTGTTGAATTTACTCCACAGGCTGTTTTCGGCGGAAACAAGGCTGTTGAACCTGAAGCAAAGCTGCCAAGGGTTCACATTCCCGATAATGATGTACAGAATCCGTATGTGCGAAATTCCGCACCGCCGACAAAGCGGTGTGTAAAATGCGGAAAGGAAAATCCGAATATCAATATTTTCTGCGGCAACTGCGGAAGCAGGTTGTGAGGGAGTGAAGTTGCGGCAATAGCAGTAGTGAAGTTTTTGAATTGCAAAGATGAAGATATGTATGCCGCTTCACGTACATAGTAAACTTAACGTTTTGACAGGAACGGATATAATTGCAAAAGTCCCTTTTACCCAAATGGGTAAAAGGGACTTTTGCTTGGTGCCGGTGACCGGACTTGAACCGGTACGGAGTATTAGTCCGAGGGATTTTAAGTCCCTTGTGTCTGCCTATTCCACCACACCGGCATTTAGTAAAACAACACCGCACTTTATAACGGTGTTGTCTTAGAAAATGTTTGGTGACCCGGACGAGAATCGAACTCGTGTTACCGCCGTGAAAGGGCGGTGTCTTAACCGCTTGACCACCGGGCCGGATATGGTAGCGGAAATAGGACTTGAACCTACGACACTTCGGGTATGAACCGAATGCTCTAGCCAGCTGAGCTATTCCGCCGTATTTGCCAATACTCAAAATCAGCAAGATTGATTATATATTATATTTTTCGTTTTGTCAATACCTTTTTTGATTTTTTTCTAAATTGTAAAAAAATATATATATTAAATAAACGATAATTTAGTTCAATTCGGAATGCGGAATGCGTAATTCGGAATTAATGGTCGCTACGCTCCGGATTTATAATAATGCGTGTTGTATGGATAAGGTTGTTTTCCTTGGGGTGGTTGATATATCGACAACGTTTAGGGACGTGTAGGAAGCCGTCCCTTACGGAAAGGTTTGTTTTTCTCTAAAGCTACGATTTAATCGGTAAAGTTTGACTGCCACTGCGAACACGGCACGCCGTGTCCCTACGATTAAAAACAAACGTTACCTATATATAAAATTAATAATTCGGGCATCCGTTTTTTCAAAGCAATCCGATTTTTCCACTCGATTTGCCAGCGGTGGCACACCGCCGATTTGCCCGCCGAGGCACTCGGCTTAACACTGTTCCTTCAGAAAATCAACAATCTCCTCAAAGTGCATTGAGTGCGAGGCTTTTACAAGCACTGTGTCGCCCTCGTTAATCAGCGCAGGGATTGCGGATTTTACCTGCTCAACGCTTTCAAACCACTCGCCGTCTGCGCCCTTTGCAAGCTCCTTTGCAAGAGGACCTGCCGCAATTACAAGGTCAACACCCTTGTCCTTTGCGTACTTTCCTGTTTCATAATGCAGCTTAAGCTCTTCTGTGCCAAGCTCCTTCATATCGCCGAGAATGGCGACCTTTCTTCCCGAAAAGTTCACCAAGGTATCGAGCGACGCTTTGACCGAGGTCGGGTTTGCGTTGTAGCAATCGTCAATTATCCTGATTTTGCCTGTGTTAATAACGTTCGCACGACTGCCTACGGTCTTGTAGGACTGCACTCCGTTTATGAGCTGTTCGTCACTCAAGCCGAGCAGTCTGCCCGCTGCAACTGCGGCAAGAGCATTGCTGACCATATAGCTTCCGATTGCGGGAATATTTACATTAAGTCTTGTATTATCAAAGCAGAGCGTACAGTAGATTCCGCCCTCGCCGTTGTTTTCAATATCTTCGGCGTAGTAGTCGTTGTCGCCTGCAAATCCGAAGTATATCGGCTTTTTGCCGTTCACTTCCGTAACCGAATAAAGCTTGTCATCGTCGCCGTTGAGGATATACTCCGCATTCTCGGCGGCGTTTTTGAACATCTCGGTCTTTGCCTTTAAAACGCCGTCACGGTCGCCGAGATTTTCAAGGTGGCAACAGCCGATTATGGTAAGCACGCAGATTGTAGGCTGTACCATTTCGGAAAGCCTTGTCATTTCGCCGAAGTCGGAAATTCCCATCTCGATTACAGCCGCTTGGGTATCCTCGGGCATTGAAAGCAGGGTGAGCGGAACGCCAAGCTCGTTGTTGAGGTTTCCCTGTGTCTTGTGTGTTTTGAATTTCTGCGAAAGAACTGCGTAGAGCATTTCCTTTGTTGAGGTTTTGCCCACACTGCCCGACACTCCGACAACGGGAATGTCAAATTTTTGGCGATAAGCCTTTGCTATTTTCTTGACTGCCTCAAGTGTTGAGTCAACAAGAATGTACGGCTTTTCCGCATTAACAGGCGGTTTTTCGCAGACTGCGCAGACTGCTCCGGCTGCAAAGCACTTTTCAATGTAGTCGTGACCGTCAACACGTTCTCCCTTGATTGCAAGGAACAGCGAGCCGTCCTTAATCTGACGGCTGTCACGCTCAACGGAGGTTATTTCAATATTTTTATCGCTGTCTAATCCTACAAATTTTCCGCCGCAGGACTCGGCAATCTCGCCAAGTGTAAATTTTTTCATATTTTACCTCGAGTATATAAAAACAGTAATATCAGAAAATTATTCCTCTGTCTTATATTTAGCCAATGAAATTTCGATGATTTTTTCGCAGAGATCAGCGTAGTTCATACCCTCAACAGCCGCCTCCTGCGGGAGCAGGCTTGTGGGAGTCATACCGGGGAGGGTGTTTGCCTCCAAACAGAACGGCTCGCCGTTTTCGTCAACAAGAAAATCAACTCTTGCGTAGCTGTCGAGGTGGAGCGAATTGTAAGCCGCAACGGCAGACTCACGGAGCTTTTTATCCGTCTGCTCGTCAATATCGGCAGGGCAGATTTCATCTGTTGTGCCAGTCTGATATTTTGCGGCGTAGTCGTAGAATCCCGACTTCGGGATAATCTCAATCGGCGGAAGAGCCTTGCCGCCGAGGATTCCGACAGAAAACTCTCTTCCCTTGACAAACTGCTCAACGACAATTTCGTTCTCGTATCTGAAAGCGTCCTTGACAGCCAAAATGTATTCTTCTTCGTTTTCAGCCTTTGCAATTCCTACGCTTGAGCCGCCCGAGCAGGGCTTTACAACGCAAGGGAAAATGCTCCAGCTCTTTGCTTCTTCAATGCTTTTGAAAATCTCGCCTGCGGGAGTGTTGATTTTGTTCTGAACAAAAACACTCTTTGTCAGTCCCTTGTTCATTGCAAGCGCCGAGCCGAGATAGCCCGTACCGGTGTACTTAATTCCGAGCAAATCAAGCGACGCCTGAAGCTGTCCGTTCTCGCCCTCTCCGCCGTGGAGCGCAAGGAAAGTTATATCAGCCTCGGTGCAGATTTCAATAACGTTTGTTCCGATAAATCTGTCGGATTTATTCAGGCGGTTTTCCTTAACCTCGCTCAAATCGGAAACGGTTTCGCCGACGTTTACCTTGTCGGTAAAGCTGTAGTTCTGCTTGAAAAGTGCGTCAATGTCGCAGATGTTCTGCTCATAGCCCGTAAAAACATCGAGCAGTACAACCTCGTGGCCTTTTTCACGGAGCGCAGAGGCAACGAGTATTCCCGATGAAATCGACACGTCACGTTCTGTGCTGAGTCCTCCTGCAAGTACAACAATTCTCATAATCAATATTCCCCCAAATTATTCTCCGATTATCTTTATAAGTGCGTGCTTGCGGCGCTTGCCGTCAAGCTCGTAGTAAAAAATCTGTTCCCAAGTACCGAAGTCAAGTCTGCCGTCTGTTATTGCGCAGACAACCTCTCTGCCCATAATTGTGCGCTTGAGGTGGGCGTCGGCGTTGTCCTCAAAGCCGTTGTGAGCGTACATATCATACGGCTTTTCGGGCGCAAGCTTTTCAAGCCAGCGTTCATAGTCGCTGTGAAGTCCGCTTTCGTCGTCGTTTATGAAAACCGAGGCTGTTATATTCATTGCGTTTACGAGAACCAAGCCTTCCTTGATTCCGCTTTCGTCAATTGCATTTTGCACGTCTTCGGTAATGCGTATAATTTTTCTGCGCTGAGGTACATTGAACCACAGCTCCTTGCGATAGCTTTTCATAAAATCACCCGTTTATCAAAACATAAATCCGTCCATACCCCAGTATTTGACTTCTTCGAATTTTACATAGCAGTTGCCGCCGTCTACGCCTGCTTCTTCGCTCAAAATATTGCAGATTTCAGCGGTCAGCTTGCCGTAATTGTCCTTTGAGGAACTGCCGAGGATTTTAACCTCGACAAAGGCAATATTTTTGTTGCTGTTTCCCTGAAACATCATTGAAATTTTATCCTCGACAGCGCACATAAAATATGCCTCGCTCTTGCCGGGGATAAGCGAAATTGCCTTTGAAAGACGGCTTTCGATTGTATTTTTTGCAGTATCGTCAAGCGATACGTTTGTTTTTACATTTATAAACGGCATAATAATACCACCTTTAATTGATATTTATCTTATATTATAATATTTATTGCGGTTTATTTCAAGTATTATATTAAATAAAAACGCACACCGTATTTTGCGGTATGCGTTAGTTGTCTGTTATTTTATTCCTTAATTTTGTCGTCTGCTGTCGGAACACGGTAGGGGTAAAGCTGTTCATACGCTTCAATTTCACTTTCATCCGTGATTGCCGAGGGAATAAGTCCCGTGCAGTCATATGCCGAGCAGGCGTTCATATTTTTGTCGTGAATACGGTCAAGCTTTTCGCTGTCGGAAATTTTCTTTTCCACTCTCTCACCTCGCTGTTTCTGTTTTTAATAGTGTATACAGCAAGGTGCAGGGTTATGAATGTTTTATTTTACCGTAAGCTTTTTAATTTTGTAAACGTCGCCGTCCATTACCGTGTAAGTGCTTCTCAACTCGCCCTGAATTTCGGGTGAAATGCTCTGGTGAATATAAAGGCTGTCGATTCCGAAGTGAGCCGCTCCGCCGATGTCGGAAACGTAGTCGTTGCCTATCATTATCGACTCGCTTTTCTCAAGACCGTAGCGGTCAAAAAGCGTTTTGTAGTAGCAGGAATCGGGCTTTGAGCATTCCTCGTCGGAACTTATGCAGATTCCGTCAAAATATTCAGTCAAGCCGAGCATATTAAGCTCGTTTTCGGTAAAGTAACGCTGAGCATTAGAGAGAAGATAAATCTTTTTGCCCTTTGCCTTGAGCGTGTCGAGCAAGTCGATTACGCCGTCGTAGAGCTTTATGTATTTTGTCGAGTAGCATCGGAAAGCCTCGGCAACAAACGCAACCTGAGCCTTTGTAACCTTAACGCCCTTTTGGGTAAATAGCTTTTTGAAAACCTTTTCAATCTTAATGTCAACCACATTATATTCGGGGTGACGTTTTCTTACAGCGACTTTTTCAAGAGAGACAAGATTGAGGTACTCGCCTTTAAGTTCGTCATAGGTATAGTGTGCGCCCTTGTAGCCGTAGAGGATAGCCATTTTCTTCCATAAGTCGTCGCACCACTCGTCTGTGTTGATGTCGATAAGAGTTCCGTAGAGGTCAAAAATATAATTTTTATACATTGTGAAGTCACCGTCCGTAATTTAAAATTTGATTTTATTCTACCGGTTTTCCAATCTGATTGCAATAAAAAACAGTATATGATAAAATATTTTCAGATTAAAATATAAAACAATTCCGAATTACGCATTCCGAATTCCGAATTAATTTAAGTGGGTGATTTTTTGACTAAAAAACAAATTGCGATAAACGCCGTAAACGCTTTAAAAAAGGAATATCCCGAAGCAATCTGCTCGCTTGTGTACACAGACCCTCTCCAGCTCTTAATTGCAACTCGCCTTGCCGCTCAATGCACCGATGCAAGGGTTAATATGGTAACGCCTGCGTTGTTTGAGAGGTTTAAGACGGTTGACGATTTTGCAAATTCGACAGCCGACGAGGTTGCAGAGTATATCAAAAGCTGCGGACTTTACAAGACGAAGTCAAGAGATATTGTTGAGCTTGCAAAAATGCTGCGTGACGATTTCGGGGGAGTTGTGCCCGATAATATTGACGATTTGATTAAACTGCCGGGAATCGGCAGAAAGACCGCAAACCTTGTGTGCGGCGATATTTTCGGCAAGCCTGCCGTAGTTGTGGACACGCACTGCATACGCATTACGCAAAGGCTCGGACTGCATAATCTGAAAGACCAGAAAAAGATTGAGTTTGCTTTGCGTGATTTACTGCCGCCCGATGAGAGCAACGACTTTTGCCACAGGCTTGTACTTCACGGCAGAGCAGTGTGCACAGCACGCAGTCCGAAATGCGAAAATTGCTGTATGAAAGAATTTTGCAAATCATCGCAAATGCGATGATTTGCAATGCGGAATTAGGAATTAGGAATTTCGGGTCACTACGCTCCGAATTTGTAATAGTGCGTGTTGTTCGGAAAGGTTTATTACCCTAATATATATTGATATAACGGAAACGTTTCGGGCGACCACACAGGGTCGCCCCTACGGAATAAATTAAATGAATGATATAAAATAATCTGTAGGGGCAGCCCTATGTGGCTGCCCGTTGGCAATAACAAACGTTTCAGTTACAGTCGTAGGGACACAGCGCGCCGTGTCCGCAGTAATTATCAAATATTTCCGAACAACACGCAACATTACAAATAATTCCGCATTACGCATTACGCATTCCGAATTAGTGTTTCCCTGTTGAACCGAAACCGCCCTCGCCTCTGTCGGTGTTGTCAAGCTCGCTCACTTCGACAACGTCGGGGGTGAGTACGGGCGCAATTACCATCTGGCACACACGCTCGTCAGGCTCGATTGTGTAGGGTTTGTCGGACACATTGCAAAGACCGGCGCAGATTTCGCCCCTGTAATCGCTGTCGATTACGCCGACGCCGTTTGAAAGGCAGATTCCGTGCTTAACGCCAAGACCGCTCCGAGCGTAGAGGAACGCCGCACAGCTGTTGTCGGGCAGAGCGATTGCAATGCCTGTCGGCACGACTGCAAGCTGACCGGGAGCAAGCGTAATCGGCTCGTCAATGCAGGCGTACAAGTCCATTCCTGCCGAGCCGTTTGTGGCTCTTTTGGGGATTTTTGCGTTTTCTCTGAGTTTTTTTATCTTGATTTCCATTTTTATCATCCTTCATTTCCTGCAATTTTTGAATTTTTCTTTCACAGGATTTTTTATTTTTCCAAATTGAAATTATCTTTCGGAAATTTAATTTTTTTAATTTTCGGCAAAAGAATTTTTTATAATTCCTTTTTCAAAATTAATGTCTTTTAACACTTTCAACATTTTATTCAACACCTCTTTTATATAAACCACGTGTGAATTTGTCTTTTAACATCGAAAACCCATTGAAATCTTTAATGTTTTCCACGTTTTCCACATAGTTTTCAACAGTGAAACGCAAAACGTTAAAAGATGTTGAAAGTTTTGAAATTTCTTCATGAGCAATAAAAAGGGGCACGCAATTGAGCACTTCGGTGCAGCAACCATCGCATTTCAGATAAAAACGCTTGCCTTTTCTATCCTGCATTTTTGGCTGATTTTTGCAAGTTTTACAGTCAATTCCACCGCTCTTGTTCGGGCAGTTGCGGCAGAGCATAAGTGGAAGATAGCCGTAGCTGATTATTCCCCTATCAATCGTACCGCCAAGGCGGTTAATCCGCTCAAACGTAAGCTCAAAGCTCAACTCAACGCTCTTTATTCCGTACTCCTGCGCCCATAGCAAATCGTAGGTGTTGACAAGATTCAGTCCGAATCCGCCGTGAAGAGTCATTCCGAGAGCTTTCGCTTGATAAAGTGCGCCGATATTATGGCACAAAACATCATTTATTCCGATTGCTTTTACATTATTAAGCGCAGTTTCAATCTGCTTTTCACGTCCGAACATTCCTCGGGGGATTTCAACGCCGATTTTAAAGTCCTCGTTTTTCAGCCGCTTGATTTCCCTTATATCGGAAAAAAGCGGAACAAAAACAAACTCGCAAACTTTAAAACCGTTTCCGATTTTTGTACCTGCCGTTCTTGCCCGAACGGCTCTTTTTTTGCCCTCAAACGGCTGTATATCTTTAAAAATTTCTACATTATTAATAGTATAGCTATGCACTTTACTCCGCTTTTCATCAAGCTCTGCAAGCACCTCACGCCGCAGTGAGTTCAGCGCAGAAAGCGGAAGTGAAATGTCGTTGTCAATACAGGTTTCAAGCTTTCCAAATTTATAAGCCGTGCCGCCTGTTTTGGTAAGCTGTAATTTGCACCTTTCGCTGTCAAGCGGCGTTTTTATCGCCTTTTCGCAGAGCAATTCCGATTTTTTGGCAACCGTATGCTCGCCGTCACTTATTTCAAGAACGGGATTTTCACCGAGCCTTGCTGTGAATTTTCCGCTGATTAAGATGTTCTGAATTTCGTCCTTGTACGTCTGACGGATTGACGAAAACAGCTTTTCGTCGGCTGAAACAACGTCGCTTTTTGTGCGTGTGCCGAACATCTCTTTGCCGAGCTTGCCGGTAAAATAACCGTCGGTAAAGCCTGTGCGTGAGAAAACTCCCCTCAAAGTTTGTGCCGTTTCGTCACTGACAAAGCCGAAGTCACGCTGTTCTCTGCACGCTCTTACGGCGGCGCTGACGTACTCGGGGCGTTTCATTCTGCCCTCGATTTTCGCCGAGGTAACGCCGATTTCTTCAAGCTCGCCGATGTGATTTATCAGGCTGTTGTCCTTCAGGCTCAAGGCATAGCCGTCTTTGTTTTTGCCGACCGAAAACGGAAGCCGGCACGTCTGGGCACACGCTCCCCTATTGCCGCTGCGACCGCCGAGCATTGCGCTGAAATAGCACTGTCCCGACACGCTCATACACAATGCGCCGTGAACGAAAACCTCAAGCTCAATGGGGATTTCGGCGCATTTTCTGATTTCTTCTTTGCTCATTTCACGTGAGAGCACAACACGCTTGAAGCCCATTTCATACAGCGCACGAACGCCCGAAGCGGTGTGAACGCTCATCTGCGTTGAGGCGTGCAGAGGGAGCTTTGGCGCAATCTTTTTTGCAAGGCGTGCTACTCCCTGATTCTGAACAATCAGAGCGTCTGCGTCAGCATTTGCGGCTGAAATAATTGCCGTTTTAAGCTGTTCGAACTCATCGTCAAAAATCAGCGTATTTATAGTAACGTAAACCTTTACGCCGTGAATGTGGCAATATGCAACGGCTTTTTTCAGCTCGTCGTCGTCAAAATTTTTAGCGGAGGTGCGAGCCGAAAACGACTTTTCTCCCAGATAAACGGCGTCTGCTCCGCTCCTTACCGCCGCAACAAGGCTTTCATACCCGCCTGCGGGAGCGAGAATCTCAATTCTTTTTTGCGTATTTTGCATTTTTATTTTTATCGTCCTTGTCAAACAGAGAATACTGCTTTAATTCAAAGCCGTTCTTGGCTTTTTCAGTCTTGTCGTCCTGCAAGGCTTTTTCAACTTCTTCAAGCTTTCCGCACTTTTCAAGCTGATTTTTAAGCTCTCCGTTTTCCTTTGAAAGAACTCTCAACTGCTCTTCAAGCACCCTTATTCTCCTTGTAAGGCTGGTGTTTTCGTTGATAGCCTCGGCAAGCCTTTCCTTGTACTCCTTGCAGGACTTGCTCAGCTCGTTTGTGTTCTGAATAATCTTGTCAGCCTTGCCGACAATATCCTTGTTCTTTTTCTGCGCCTTGTTTCTGTCGTCGCACAAGTCGAGTGCTGCAAGAATTGCGCAGTCACGAGTGTCAAGGTGTTTGCTCGACTGAGCCGCCTTTCTGATTCGCTTTGTGATTTCGTCGGCAACGGACTCAACGTACTTTTCATCGTCAGAGGTTATAAGTGCATAGCTTCTGCCCTCAATCTGAACGCTGACTCTCTTTTTAACCATTTCAATCCCACCCATACCGTTATTTTGCATATAATTACAGATATTATAAATTATAATATAAAATTGAGAAATATAAAAGAGTATTTTTTATATTTGCGGAAATTTTTGCTAAATAAAGTTGCTTTGACGAAATTTACTTAATTTTTCCAAATTTATTTGAATTTTTTGCACATTTGTGGTAGAATGGATTATATATATTTTTATCAATTATGAAAATTATGAATATTATTATTTACAAGGAAGTGATTTTATGCCCGTTCCTTTTGACTCACAAAAACTATATTACCGTGCACCGTTTGGCGCAGTTGAACAGGATACTAAAATTTTCCTGCGCATACTCGTACCACGCAAGCTGAAAACGCAGAAAGCCGAGCTTTGCGTTAAGTACGACTACGACTACAACTGGGTTTTCACAAACTTTCTTTGGGCAGGCACGTTTGACGACGACACCGAAATTTGGGAGTGCTCGTTTACTCCCGACAGAATCGGTCTTTACTGGTACGGCTTTAAGCTTCATACAAACGAGGGAACACGCTACATTGTACCTTCTGACGCATATAACATCAGCACGATTGAGCCCTCTCCCGGCAGGAGCTGGCAGATTACCTGCTACAAAAAGGGATTTACAACTCCGAAATGGCCTGTCGGCGGAGTTATGTATCAGATTTTCCCCGACCGATTTAATTTCAGCGGTGAGGAAAAGAACCTAAAACGCACCGACTTTACACGCAACGAGGACTGGTACGCTCTTCCGCAGTGGGAGCCTGACGAAAACGGAGAAATCACCAACAGCGACTTCTTTATGGGCGACCTCAAGGGAATTACGCAGAAGCTCGACTACCTTGAGGATTTGGGCGTGAGCTGTATTTACCTTAATCCCATCGGTGAAGCCTACTCAAACCACCGCTACGACACGGGCGATTACTCGCACGTTGACCCGATTCTTGGCACTGACGAGGACTTTAAGGAGCTTTGCAGTGAGGCAAAAAAACGTGGAATACACATTATAAACGACGGCGTGTTCTCGCACACAGGCTCGGACAGCGTTTACTTCAACCGCTCGGGCAGATACGGCGACGGCGGCGCTTACCGTGACAAAAATTCGCCTTATTACAGCTGGTACAAATTCAACGAGTGGCCCGATAACTACAACTCGTGGTGGGGATTTTATACGCTCCCCGAGGTCATCGAAACCTCACCCGAATTCAACGAATATATCAACGGCAAAGACGGAATTGTGCGCAAATATATGAGATACGGAAACTCGGGCTGGCGACTTGACGTAGCCGACGAGCTTCCCGATGAATTTATGGAAAATCTGCGCAAATCGGTCAAGGAAGAAAATCCCGAGGCTTTCATTGTCGGCGAAGTGTGGGAGGACGCAAGCAACAAGGAAAGCTACGGCGCAAGGCGAAAATTCCTGCTCGGCGAACAGCTTGACTCGGTTATGAACTACGTTTTCAGAAACGCAATTCTCGACTTCTGCAAAGGGCAGGACGCACGTTACACAATGAGCACTATTATGAGCGTAATTGAGAACTACCCCCGTCCCGTTCTGCGTGTGCTTATGAATTCGCTTTCGACTCACGATACCGAGCGTGCGCTCACTATGATTGCAGGCGAACCGCTGAACGGTCGTGACCGCCGCTGGCAGGCTGAAACTCACCTGTCAGATGAACAGCGTGAAATGGGCGAAAAGATTTACAAGGTTGCCGCCGCTATGCAGTACACTCTCCCCGGTTTTCCGTGCGTTTATTACGGTGACGAGGCAGGAATGGAGGGTTACCGTGACCCGTTCAACCGCTGTTGTTACCCTTGGGGCAAGGAGAACAAGGAGCTTATCGAGTGGCACAAAAAGCTCGGCAATCTGCGCAAGTCCTGCTCTGCGCTCTGGGACGGAGAATTTGTCAATGTCTATGCAAAGGAACGCAGGCTTTCGTATATCCGCCACGACGACCGGTCGGCAATTTACTGCACATTCAATTTATTTGACAGAGCTGTTGAAATTGAAACTCCGCCGGGATATGCAGACGCAAAGCCGCTGTTCGGCTCAAAGCTTGAAAACGGCAAGCTGTACGTAAAGCCGCTGAGCTGTGAAATGCTTGTTTTGGAATTTTAAAATATATCGTGCGACCACGCAGGGTCGCCCCTACGGAATAAACAGACGGTTAATATCAAACTGTAGTGGCAGCCCTGTGTGGCTGCCCTTTTCAATTGTTGCCGCAAACAAATCGTAAATAAAAGTGTTGACAATTTAAAAATATAGGAATATAATAATTTTGTAAAATATGTATAAATATCAAAGGAGGTATATATGAATAATAAAGCAGTATATAACATTGCCTGCGGTTTGTTTGTTTTGACTTCGGCTGACGGCGAAAAGCATAACGGCTGTATCATCAACACCGTTATGCAGGTAACTTCAATGCCCGTTAAAATTTCAGTCACAGTTAATAAGGACAATTTTACAACCGAAATGATTTTAAAGTCGGGCAGGTTTAACGTAAGCTGTATTGACGAAACGGCAAATTTCAGCCTGTTTGAGCGTTTCGGCTTTGCAAGCGGCAGAGATACCGACAAGTTCAGCGGTTTTGCGGGGTATAAAACTGCGCCCAACGGCATAAACTATGTAACCGAGGGCACAAATGCGTTCTTCTCCGCAAAGGTTGTTGACACCGTTGACGTCGGTACACACTACATTTTCATTGCCGAGGTTGAAGAAGCTGAGGTTCTGTCGGACAATCCGAGTGCAACCTACTCATACTACCACAAGAATATTAAGCCGAAGCCCGAAGTAAAGAAAAGCGAAAAAACACGCTGGGTATGCAAAATCTGCGGATATGTTTACGAGGGCGACGAGCTTCCCGAGGACTTTATTTGTCCGATTTGCAAACATCCCGCATCGGACTTCGAAAAAGTTTGAGTCGAGTGCCTCGACACGCAAATCGAGTGGAAAAGTCGGATAATCAGGTAAAAACGATTGCCCGAATTACAGATTGATATAACGGTAACGTTTCGGGACGTGTAGGAACCCGTCCCCTACGGCAATGCATTAAACATTTGTATTACAGACGTAGGGACACGGCGTGCCGTGTCCGCAGTGGCAATCAAACTTTACCAATCAAACCGTAGTTATAGAGTAAAACAAACATTGTTATTATTTTAAAAAATTAGGAGTGTTTATTATGCAGTTAAAAGGTTCAAAAACCGAGAAAAATCTTGAAGCCGCTTTTGCAGGCGAATCAATGGCAAGAAATAAATACACATACTACGCTTCAAAGGCAAAGAAGGACGGCTATGTTCAGATTGCCAACCTGTTTGAGGAAACAGCCGCTAACGAAAAGGAACACGCTAAAATCTGGTTCAAGCTCCTTCACGACGGCATTCAGGGAACTGAAGTAAACCTTGAGGACGCCGCCGCAGGCGAAAACTACGAGTGGACAGATATGTATCCCACCTTTGCCAAGGAAGCAAGAGAAGAAGGCTTTGACTACATTGCTACCCTTTTTGAAAAGGTTGCTGAGATTGAAAAGCACCACGAGGAACGCTACAAAAAGCTCCTTGAAAACGTAAAGGGCGACATTGTTTTCTCAAAGGACGAGGACGTTATCTGGCAGTGCATCAACTGCGGTCACATCTGCATCGGCAAAAAAGCTCCCGAGGTTTGCCCCGTTTGCGCACATCCCCAGAGCTATTTCCAGGTACAGCCTGAAAACTATTGATTTTGTAAATTTTACTCGGAGCATCGTTATTAAGCGGTGCTCCGTTTTTTGTTGTGTTTATTTGCAGTAGCGAACTATGTTCAACATAATACATAAATTGTTGAACAATTTATGCATAGGGATGTGTAGGAACTCGTCCCATACGGAGATACAGGAAATGTTTGTATTACATTCGTAGGGACAGGTTCATCTCTTTTTAACATTATTCCAAATTAAAACATTTATTCTAAACTATCTTATTTTGCTAAAAATGAAATAAAACGGTTGCTTTCCGTGTTATTATATAGAGGAATATAAAATACGGGAGGCAGATAATTTATGTCAGACGTAATAAGATTATTTGTTGAAAAAAAAGACGGTTTTAACGTCCTTGCAAAGCAGACCTTGTGGGACATCCGCCACAATCTGGGTATGAGGTCCGTCACCGATTTGCGCTACATCGTGCGCTACGATATTGAGGGACTTACAAGGGACGAATATGACAAGGCAAAGGGCATTGTCCTCTCCGAGCCGAACGCAGACGTTATCTACGAGGAAACTCTGCCTGTTGAGGACGGCTGGAAGGTTTTTGCTATGGAGTATCTCCCCGGTCAGTACGACCAGCGTGGCGACTCTGCCGAGCAGTGCGTTCAGCTCCTTACACAGGGCGACAGATGCAAGGTGCTGACTGCAAGGGTCATTGCTCTTAAGGGCGATATCACAGACGACGAGTTTACAAAGCTTGAGGAATACCTAATCAACCCCGTTGAAAGCCGTCTTGCCTCTCTTGAAAAGCCTGAAACGCTTGATATGGAAATTCCCGTTCCCGAGGACGTTAAGCGTGTTGAAGGCTTTATAAAATGGAATGACGAGGAAATGGCTGACTACTACGGCTCAATGGGATTTGCAATGACGCTTGCAGACCTCAAATTCTGCCGTGACTATTTCCGTGACACAGAAAAGCGTGACCCCAGCGTTACCGAGCTTCGTGTTATCGACACATACTGGTCGGACCACTGCCGTCACACAACCTTCCTCACACGTTTAAGCGAGGTTGAGGTTGAGAAGAACGCTCTGGGCAAGGTTATTGAGGACGCTTTGCAGGAGTACTACGACACACGTATTGAAGTTTACGGCAAGGACACAAACAGAATCGTATCGCTTATGGATATGGCGTTAATCGGTATGAAGTCGCTTAAGAAAAAGGGACTTATTCCCGACCTCGACGAAAGCGACGAAATCAACGCCTGCTCAATTGAAGTGCCCGTTACAATTGACGGCAAAACAGAAAAGTGGCTCGTTCAGTTCAAGAACGAAACCCACAACCACCCGACTGAAATTGAACCGTTCGGCGGTGCGGCTACGTGCCTCGGCGGCGCAATCCGTGATCCGCTTTCGGGACGTTCATATGTTTATCAGGCTATGCGTGTAACAGGCTCGGGCGACCCGACAATTCCGTTTAAGGACACTATGCACGGCAAGCTTCCTTCAAGAAAAATTACAACAGGTGCGGCTCAGGGCTACAGCTCCTACGGCAACCAGATTGGTCTTGCAACAGGACAGGTTGTGGAGCTTTACGACAAGGGCTACGTTGCAAAGAGAATGGAAATCGGTGCAGTTATCGGTGCATCTCCCAAGGAGAACGTAATCCGTGAAGTTCCTGCTCCCGACGACGTAATCGTACTTCTCGGCGGCAGAACAGGACGTGACGGCTGCGGCGGCGCAACAGGCTCGTCAAAGGCTCACACGGAAAGCTCAATTGAAACCTGCGGTGCAGAGGTACAGAAGGGTAATCCGCCCACAGAGCGTAAAATTCAGCGTCTGTTCAGAAATCCCGACGTTGCAAAGCTGATTAAGAGATGCAACGACTTCGGCGCAGGCGGCGTTTGCGTTGCAATCGGTGAGCTTGCAGACGGTCTTACGGTTGACCTCGACAAGGTGACGAAGAAATACGACGGTCTTGACGGTACGGAGCTTGCAATCTCCGAAAGTCAGGAGAGAATGGCTGTCGTTCTTGATAAAAACGATGTTGAAAAATTCATCAGCGAGGCTGAAAAGGAAAACCTTGAGGCTACCGCTGTTGCAGTTGTAACCGAGAATCCCAGACTTACAATGAACTGGAGGGGCGACAAAATTGTTGACCTCAGCCGTGAATTTTTGAATACAAACGGCGTTACTCAGGTTGCAAAGGCTTATATCACAGCTCCAAAGGCAGAGGACTGCTACAGAGAGCAGTGCCCCGAAGTTCTCAGGGATATGCCGTTTGAAAAGGCAGTTTGTGAGAATATGGGCAGACTTGAGGTTTGCTCGCAAATCGGTCTTGCAGAGCGTTTTGACGCATCAATCGGTGCGGCTACGGTAATTATGCCGTTCGGCGGAAAAACTCAGCTCACTCCGCAGGAAGCTATGGCGGCTAAAATTCCGCTTGAAAAGGGCGAAACAGACGACGCAACCGCAATGAGCTTTGGCTTTATCCCCGGAGTATCACGCTGGAGTCCGTTCCACGGCTCGGCTTACGCAGTTGTTGAGTCGCTCTCAAAGCTCCTTGCAATCGGCGCAAACCCGATGACGGCAAGACTTACTTTCCAGGAGTATTTTGAAAGATTAAAGGACGTTCCCGAACGTTGGGGCAAGCCTGCCGCCGCACTTTTAGGCGCAATGGAGGCACAGCTCAAGCTCGGACTTCCGTCAATCGGCGGTAAGGACAGTATGTCGGGCACGTTTGAGGATATTGACGTTCCGCCCACACTCGTTAGCTTTGCCGTTTCTATGACAAAGGCATCAAAGACAATCTCAAGTGAATTCAAGAACGCAGGCTCAAAGGTAATCTACGTTCCCGTTCCCGAGAACAAGGAAACTCTTATGCCCGACTGGGACAAGCTTATTGAAATGTACAACGCAGTTTTCGCACTCTGCGAGAGCGGCAAGGTGCTTTCGGCGTCTGTTGTTAAAGAGGGCGGTGCCAGCGCAAGCGTATGCAAGGCTTGCTTCGGCAACGGCTACGGCTTTAAGTTTGCAAAAGAGCTTACAAACGACGAGCTTTTCGCTCCGCTTTCAGGCTCGCTTGTGCTTGAGCTTGCTGACGGTGCAGAGCTTGACAGCAATGTATTAAGCTATGATTTGGGTGTTGTGACAGATGACGGAAAGGTTACGATGGGTGAAAAGTCTGCTGAAATTTCTGAAATCCTTGAGAAGTGGACTGCTCCGCTTGAAAAGGTATTCCCAACACAGGCAGAATGCCCTGAAATTGAAGTCAATGCAGAATTATATACAGAAAGAAATACAAAATCACCTGCGATAAAGGCTGCAAAACCAAAGGTATTTATCCCCGTATTCCCCGGTACGAACTGCGAGGTTGACACTGCAAGAGCATTTGAAAAGGCAGGTGCAGAGGTTGAAATGCTGATTGTCAAGAACCTCACCTCAAAGGGAATTGAGGAGACAATCGACAGAATGGAGCAGATTATAAAGACGTCACAGATGATTATGCTTCCCGGCGGATTTTCCGGCGGTGACGAGCCTGACGGTTCGGGCAAGTTCATCGCTACAACGTTCCGCAATCCGAGAATTGCCGAGGCTGTAAACGAGCTGTTAAAGAACCGTGACGGTCTTATGCTCGGTATCTGCAACGGTTTTCAGGCTTTAATAAAGCTCGGACTTGTTCCCTACGGCGAAATCCGTGAGTTAAAGCCGACCGACCCGACTCTGACATTCAACACAATCGGCAGACATATTTCGCATATGGCGTACACAAGAGTTACTTCGGTCAAGTCACCGTGGTTTGCAAACGTGAATGCCGGTGACGTATTCGCCGTTCCCGTATCGCACGGCGAGGGCAGATTTATGGCTGACATTGAAACCGTCAAGGCGCTTGCAGAAAACGGACAGATTGCTACGCAGTATGTTGACTTAAACGGCAATCCCAGCTCGGAAATTGCGTACAACGTAAACGGCTCGGTATGTGCAATCGAGGGTATCACCTCTCCCGACGGACGAGTTCTCGGAAAGATGGGACACAGTGAAAGAAAGGGCGAAAACCTCTACAAGAACGTACCGTTTGCAAAAGACCAGCAGATTTTTGAAAGCGGCGTAAAGTATTTTAAATAAGATTAATAAAGATTAATACAGTATAAAAATTCGGAGCATCGCTGAAAAGCGGTGCTCCGTTATTTGTAAAGGGTTTTATTAAAGCATTTAGGGCGACCACGCAGGGTCGCCCCTACGGTATAAATAAAACGATTATAAATAACTGTAGGGGCAGCCCTGTGTGGCTGCCCTTATTGCGTGTCAAGTAACTCGACTAAAATTATCTTTTGCCGACAAATCTTGAACTTCCGAGACCAAGAATCAGAATGAAAATCGGATAGAGGAAGAACAAGCCGAATACGAAACCGTCGCCCTTTCCGTATGAACGGGCAAGATGTCGGTAGAAGAAAAATTCAAGCATACAACTGAAAAATAAAACTATCAGCCGAACAACGGTCAGTACTATGAAGAACACGCCCGTAGTAATTACGTTCTGAACTAAATACATAAGCACAGCGTAGACGACTGACAAACCTAAAGTAAACCAGAAATATTTTGTTTTCCACACAATATCAAACATTTTCCAGTTGCTGTAAATTGGGATAATACTTTTCCAGCCTGCGACATCTGCTTTTTGAAACAGTATCCAGAATGAAACTATTTGCAGAATGAAGAATGCAAATTGAATTAAAAATACATAAAATTCAATTCCTGCCGTAAGTAAAAGAGCATTAAGCATAAAAACACCTCCGTAGATAATAAATGCGGAATTCCGAATTAAAACAAGCCGAACCGACCTTAATTGTCAATCCGACTTGTTTTTTATTGCGAACCTGAACGTTCGGCAAATTATTTCTTCTTCATACCCTTGTAGGAAGTATGCCAGATTTCCTTTGCGTACTCTACGATAGCACGGTCTGATGAGAACTTGCCTGCGTTTGCAACGTTCATCAGGCACTTCTTACCAAATGCCTTTCTGTCTGCATAATCAGCGTTAGCCTTGATTTTTGCGTCAACATAAAGGGGAAGATCGTAAAGGAGGAAGTAGTGGTCGGCAACCTGCCAAGAAGTACCCTTGAGGAGTGCGTCGTGGAGCTCTCTGAAGCTTCCCTCGCCCTGTGCGCCGTCGTCGTCAAATGTGCCGTCGATAAGTGTATCGATAACTCTCTTGATTTCGGGGTTAGCGTCATAAAGAGCCTTGGGGTTGTATCCCTCTGCCTTAAGTCTTTCAATATCCTCAACTCTTGCACCGAAGATGTACTCGTTCTCTTCGCCTGCACACTCTGCGATTTCGATATTTGCACCGTCGTATGTGCCGAGTGTAACTGCACCGTTGAGCATAAATTTCATATTACCTGTACCGGAAGCCTCAAGACCTGCTGTTGAAGTCTGCTCTGAAATATCAGCGGCAACAACAATCTTCTCAGCATAAGATACGTTGTAGTTTGAAATGAAGTAAACCTGAAGGAGGTCCTTTGTATCGGGGTCGTTGTTTACAAGGTTTGCAATCTCGTTGATGTACTTGATGATTGCCTTTGCTCTTGCGTAACCGGGAGCTGCCTTTGCACCGAAGATGAATGTTGTGGGAGTCCAGTTAGTGAGCTTCTTCTCCTTAAGTCTGAAGTAGATTGTCATAATGGAGAAAGCGTTAAGGAGCTGTCTCTTGTACTCGTGAAGACGCTTAACCTGAACATCGTAGATAGAATCGGGGTTGATGTCAAAGCCATCCATCTTCTTGATGTACTCGGCAAGCTGAACCTTCTTCTTCTTCTTGATGTTGTTGAACTTTGTGATTGTTCTTGCGTCCATACAGTCGTTGAGCTTTGAGATGAGTGAAAGGTCAATAAGCCACTCGTCAGAGCCAACCTTTTCTGTGATAAGAGCAGAAAGCTCGGGGTTGCAAAGACCTAACCAACGGCGCTGTGTGATACCGTTTGTCTTGTTCTGGAATCTCTCGGGATAAACCTGATACCACTCCTTGAGAACGTCGTCCTTGAGGATTTCTGTGTGGAGCTGTGCAACACCGTTTACATAAGTTGCGGCATATGTTGCAAGTCTTGCCATATGAACAACGTTACCGTCGATAATGCGCATTTTTGCCTTCATATCCTCGGAAACGCCCTTTGCAGTAAGCTCTTCCTGACACTTGTTGGCAATAAGGCAGATGATGTGGTAAATTTCGGGGATAACCTGAGTCATAAGGTCAGCAGGCCACTTTTCAAGAGCCTCGCCTAAAACTGTGTGGTTAGTGTATGAGCATGTCTTTCTTGCAATTTCAAATGCTTCATCAAAGTTAAGACCCTCAGCCATAAGAAGTCTTACAAGCTCGGGAACGCAGGATACGGGGTGAGTATCGTTAAGCTGAATAGCGTTTTCCTTTGCAAAGAAGCTGAAATCGTTGCCGTGCTTTGCCTTGTAGCGGCGCATAATGTCCTGAAGTGAAGCAGAACAGAAGAAATACTGCTGCTTTAAGCGGAGCACCTTGCCCTCGTACTTGTTATCGTTGGGATAAAGAACCTTTGAGATGTTCTCGGCGTCGTTCTTTTCCTTAACAGCCTTGTCGTACTGTGTGTCGTTGAAAGCAGTAAAGTCAAAATCGTTTACAGCTTCAGCCTGCCACAGACGAAGTGTGTTGATGTTGTCTGTCTTGCAGCCGATTACAGCCATATCGTAGGGAACAGCCTTAACAGTCTGATCCTTGAAGGAAACTGTTACAGCCTCGTCCTCTTTTCTGATGCACCAGGGGTCTTCAAATCTCTGCCAGTTGTCGGCAACTTCTACCTGATAGCCGTCCTCGATAAGCTGCTTGAAAAGACCGTATTTATAGCGGATGCCGTAGCCGTCAAGCGGAACTTCCTGTGTAGCGGCACTGTCGAGATAGCAAGCTGCGAGTCTGCCGAGACCGCCGTTACCGAGAGCTGCGTCGTCGATGTCCTCAAATACGTTAATGTCAACGCCCTTTTTCTTGAGCATTTTCTTAACGTCCTCGAGGATTCCGAGGCAGTAGAGGTTGTTGTACATCATTCTGCCCATAAGGAACTCAGCTGAGAAATAGTAAGCTCTGCGTTCGCTGTTGTGTTTAGCCTTACTCTTTGCCCAGTTGTCTGCAATTTCGCCCATAACAGCCTTGCCGAGAGAAAGATGAAGCTCGGAAGGAGTAAGCTCTTCAACCTTTTTGCAGTACATTGACTGTGCTGTGAGTTCAAGCTTTTCCATAATATTACCCATTGTTTAGTCCTCCAGTCGTCCGCTATTTACAGACATTGATTTTAATTTATCTGCAAGCTCTTCTGTGAGAGCATCGCTGTCAAGTCGCCATGTCCAGTTTCCGCCGAGAGTTGACGGAGTGTTCATTCTTGCGTCCTTGCCAAGACCTAAAATATCCTGCATAGGAACAATTGCCATTCCTGCCTTGCTTTCGTAAGCTGTGCGGATAAGTCCCCAGTTAAAGGGCTCGTCGTCAGCCATTTTGCAGTAGCTTCTTGCGTAGGCAACGTCGTCGGGATTAGCAGTTTCAACCCAGCCCATAAGGGTGTCGTTGTCGTGAGTACCCGTATAAACTACGCAGTTTTCTGTATATTTATGCGGCAGATAGTCGTTTTCCTCGCCGCTGTCAAAAGCAAATTCAAGAACCTTCATTCCCGGATAGCCTGTCTGCTCCATAAGCTCGGTTACGTCGGGAGTAAGTGTTCCGAGATCCTCTGCAACAATGTCAATCTTGCCGAGAGCTTCTTCCATCATCTTAAAGAACTTGATTCTCGGCCCTACAACCCATTCGCCGTTGATTGCGTTCTCGGCAGGGTATGGGATTGAATAGTAGCTTGCAAAAGCTCTGAAGTGGTCAATTCTTGTAATGTCATACAGCTTTGAAGCCGCCTTGATGCGCTCAAACCACCACTCGTAATCTGTCTGCTCAAGGTAATCCCAGTCGTAGAGAGGGTTGCCCCAAAGCTGGCCTGTTTCGGAGAAGTAGTCAGGCGGACAGCCTGCAACTGCAATCGGGTCGCCGTCGTCATAGAGCTGGAACAGCTCGGGATTTGCCCATGTGTCTGCGCTGTCCATTGCAACGTAGATTGGCATATCGCCCAAAATTTTGATTCCGAGACCGTTTACGTATGCACGGAAGGACTCCCACTGCTCGTAGAACTTGAACTGAACGAACTTCCAGAAGTCAACCTCGTCCTTGAGCTTGCGCTCGTAACGCTTAACAGCCGCTTCCTCGTGCATTTTGATTTCTTCATCGGGCCATTCTGTCCAGGAAACCATATTAAAGCTCTTTTTAACAGCCATATAAAGCGCATAATTTTTCAGCCATTTGCAGTTTTTGCGCTTGAATGACGAAAAAGCCTTCTGCTCGTCCTTGCTTAATTTTTTGAAGTTGTTGTAAGCAATTTTCAGAACTTCAAATCTGCTGTTGTAAATTTTTTCATAATCAACTTCGGCGCTGTTACTGCCCCAGTCAAAGCTTTCAATCTGCTCCTTGGTAACAAGACCTTCGTCGCAGAGAGTGTCGAGGTCAATCAGGTAGGGATTGCCTGCATAGGTTGAAAAGGACTGGTACGGTGAATCGCCGTAGCTTGTCGGACCAACGGGGAGAATCTGCCAAACTGTCTGACCTGCCTTTTTGAGAAAGTCAGCAAACTTGCGAGCCTCTTTGCCGATAGTGCCGATTCCGTAGGGGGACGGAAGCGAAGTAATCGAGAGAAGAATACCTGCGCTTCTAGCCATAAAAATCAACTCCATTCTGACGGATATTAAATTTTAAATTCTGCAAAGCCTGAGCACACTGCGTTTTGGGCGCAACATACCCCACAACTCCACAGTATCAATATAATATTAGCACATAAACGTTTTTTTTACAAGTTTTTTTTGGAATTCTTACTTTATTATTACTTTGTTTTACATTTGCTCGTAAATAATGTTTAAAATAGTGAACAAAACCGCATCAGACGCCAATTTTCTGATGTAATTGCGAGCGTTGGCTCTGTTAGAGGCAAGGCTGAAATCAAGCTTTAATGCATAAGTTTTGTTTTTTGTACACACTCCGCAGTACACAAGACCGACGGGTTTTTCGGGAGTGCCGCCCGTCGGACCTGCAATTCCCGTTGTGCTGATTCCGATGTCGGCGCCCGAGAGCTTTTTCACGCCCTCTGCCATCTGGATTGCGGTTTCGGCAGAAACTGCGCCGAGCACGCTGAGAGTTTCCTCGCTTACGCCGAGAATTTTGTGCTTTATTTCGTTTGCATAGGAGCAGATTCCGCAGTCGAAAACCTCGCTTGAACCGCTCACACGAGTTATGCGTTCGCTTATTAATCCGCCGGTACAGCTTTCGGCGGTTGCAACCTTGAGCTTTTTTCTCATAAGTGTTTCAACAACATTTTCCTGCAATGTGTCGGCGTTTAAATTATTTTTTCGCAAAAGCTGAATTATATCTGTTTCGGTCAGGGTAATCATATAAATCACATCCTTATTTTATTAAATTATGATTATATATTTATAGTCTAATCTGTATTTTCGTAGGGACACGGCGTGCCGTGTCCACACATAAATTGCAATGTAATTTATGTGACCGGGACGTCTGGGAAGCCGTCCCATACGGAAAGGTTTATTTTCCTCTATAACTATGGTTTTATCGGTAAAGTTTGATTGCCACTGTGGACACGGCACGCCGTGTCCCTACGACTGTAAACAAACGTTACCTATATATCAATCTATAATTCGGGCTGCAATTTTTTCCAAACAAACGGACTTTTCCACTCGATTTGCCAGCGGTGGCACACCGCCGAATTAATTCATTCTGTTGGGGCAGGAGCAGATGCAGCATAGGCTTCGTAGTCTGTCACATTCCACTCGTCCCTTAACTCGTCACTGACGGGGAAAACACGCAAAAGCATAACGCTTTTTTCACTGTCGGACTTGTTTTCCTGTGTACTCAGCGAAAAGATAAAGCCCTGATACCAGAACGAGCTGTTCGAGTCAAACGTTGTGCGGTAGAAAATGTCCTGCAAAACATCAAGACTGTCGGTCGGGAACTGGCAGACTGCCGCCGCCATAATTGCGGATTTCTTAAGAATTGCATCGCTGTTGTTTGTATCATCGTCCTGTGAAACGAAGTTCGACATTGTTGTTCCGCAGCCGATGTTCATAATTTTGCCCGTCTGCACCTCAACCGTTGCGGTAAAATTAGTATCGCTTTCGTCGTAGTAATAGTAGCGGATTTCAACGCCGTTTGAGTCGGTTTTTGTTTCTCCGTTTACCTTCCACTTTTCCTTATTAATTGCAAGAATTCCGTCTGTTCGTCTTGCAATTTCGTTGTACTTTTCGGTAAACTCGGAGAGCGTCAGCGTAAAGCGCATACCGTTTACGTTATCGCTTTCTTCAACGGCGTTTTCATTTTTTGCTGAAAATATCTGGTCGCCCGTTGCGATTTTTTCGGGCTGTTCAACGTCTATTGATTTGTTATTGTCGGTACAGCCGCACAAGAGTACGGTTGAGATTATAAGTAAAGATATTAATAATTTTTTCATATATAATTGTTAATTGTACATTGTTAATTGTTAATTATTATAACGATTAGGGCGGATAAAATCCGCCCATTGTTTTATTCTTTATTTTCTTCGGCTGTTGTTTCCTGCTCTACGGAATTATCCTGTGCAGTTTCTTCCGTTTCATTCTCGGTTTCGGAATTTTCTTCCTCTGCCTCGTGCGGCGCACGTGCGATTGTAACAACCTTGTCGTCGCCGTTTACCTTCATAACGGTAACGCCCTTTGACGGACGTGAGCATACTCTGATTGACTCTGCGGCAATTCTGATGATTATGCCCTCCTGCGAGATGATGATAATATCGTCTTTGAGGTCAACAACCTTGATTGCGGCAACGTCGCCGTATTTTTCAACGTGGTAGTTTAAAAGTCCCTTACCGCCACGGCTCTGAACACGGTAATCGTCGGGGCTTGAAAGTCTGCCGTAGCCTGTTTCGGAAACGGTCAGCACAAGTCCGCCCTCACGCACAACGCTCATTCCGACAACGCAGTCGCCCTCGTTAAGCTTGAGAGCCTTTACACCTCTTGCCTGTCTGCCCATTTCACGGACGTCGGTTTCATTAAAGCGGATAGCAACACCCTTCTTGGTTGCAACAATAACCTGCTGATTGCCGTCGGTCATTCTAACCCACGCAAGCTCGTCACCCTCGTTGAGTTCGAGCGCAATAAGTCCGCCCTTACGTGCAGTGTTGTACGCATTGAGTGCGATACGCTTGATTATGCCCTGACGTGAGATCGGAAGAGCACACGTCTGAACTCCAGTCACCATCAAGTATC
>CAMKNF010000009.1 GCA_946414115.1 uncultured Ruminococcus sp.
TTTACGTTTCCCCACGTCACACGTTTTTTTCTGTCAAGCTCTCGCTTTTTTGACTTTGAAAGCTTTTCGTACGGAACAAACTTTTTCATAATAATACACCTCCGTTTGTTTGGAACAGAAGTATATCATATAATCAAAAGTTTTTCAATAGATTTTTATGGAAATACGAGTGTTATTTACCAATAATTACTGCTCAGGCACAACGGCAAAGAACACCAGATCGCTTTCGCTGTCGTTAATAAGGCTGTGGGAGTGACCTTTGGGGCAGTAGTGGCACATTCCCTGCTCAACGGTTTCGTATTTGCCGTCATACAGCACCTTTCCTCTGCCGCTCAGAAAGTAGATAATCTCACTGTTTGTTTCGTGGGTGTGAAGTCCGATTGACGCTCCGCTTTCAAGCACACCGTGCAGAATTCTGTTCACGCCGTCAAAATGCATTTTGGCAGAAATCGACTTTTCTCCGCCTTTGAAATTCGGAATTACTGTTGCTTGTTCATTATTAAAATCAATAATCATAATACATTCTCCTTAAATCATATGATAGTACGGACAGATGTCCTCATAGCTTCCGTCCTTCATAAGAAAGCCCTGCGGAATTGTTCCGAGCTGAACAAAGCCGAGTTTTTCATAAAGGCGACGAGCCGCAGTGTTGGTCTTTACAACGGCGTTGAACTGCAAAATCTTAAAGCCGCAGTTTTTAGCCTGCACAAGACAGTCCTTTACAAGCATCTCGCCTATTCCCTTTCCTCTTGATGATGAACTGACAGCATAGCTTGCGTTTGAAATATGTCCGCATCTGCCTACGTTGTTGGGGTGCAGAATATACAAGCCGACAATTTCACCGCTTTTGGTATCTTCGGCAACACCGCAGTAGCTTTGAGAAGAAAAAAACTTTTCTCCGCCTGTTCTGTCAAGAATTTCCGTCTGCGGAAATGCAATTCCGTCTTCAACTACTTCATTCCACACAAGGTTCATTTGCAAAATATCCTCATTGCGGTAAGCTCTGACAACAATACTCATATCGCACACCCTTTCGAGATTATTTTACCATTGTATTCCGAGTATTGCAACGGTTTTTTGTTATGCCAAAACTCAATAACAGGCGCTTCTGATTTTGTAATTTGCATTACGAAGCGTCTTGAAGAAAATAATATAAAAGGTATAATTAAAGATAAACAAAAACTATGGAGGCAAATATGTCTGAAAAACGCAAATACACACTCGGCGAGGAAATTTTTAACTCGGTTTCGCACGGTGTAGGCGCCGCTCTTTCGATTGCAGGAACGGTTGTGCTGATTGTCGCTTCGGTTATTCACACCAATGCGTGGGGCGTTGTCAGCTCGTGCATATACGGAGCTTCGCTGATTATTCTTTACACAATGTCAACGCTTTACCATTCGTTCACAAACAAAAAAGCAAAGGCTTTTTTCAGGATAATGGATCACAACACGATTTTTCTTCTGATTGCAGGAACGTATACTCCGATTACGCTGTATTACCTTAACGGAGTTATCGGCTGGATTCTGTTCGGCGTTGTGTGGGGTGCGGCAATATTCGGAATCGTAATGAATTCCGTCAACCTTGAAAAAGCGAGGATTCCGTCAATCTTCTGCTACGTTGCAATGGGCTGGGTAATAATCTTTGCGATTAAGCCGCTTATTGCGTCAATGCCGAAAATCTCGCTTATTTTTCTGATAACGGGCGGAGCTTTCTACACGCTGGGAATTATATTTTACGCAATTAAAAAGGTAAAGTACTTCCATTCGGTCTGGCATCTGTTCACAATTGTAGGAAGTGTATTTCACTATTTTGCAATTCTGCTCGGATTCTGGAATATCTGATTTTTCTTTACCGGAATAATAATGAAATAAAATGTTGAAAATACTAATAGTTTCGGAGAATATAATTTATCTTATTTTTTTGTAAATTTGTTCTTGACAAAATAAATGAGTTATGATAAAATAATTCTTGCTGAAACAACATAATTTCAACACGGAGAGGTGTCCGAGTGGTTTAAGGAGCTAGTCTTGAAAACTAGTGATCCCGCGAGGGACCAAGGGTTCGAATCCCTTCCTCTCCGCCATTTATTTTATTTATAAACTTTACCGCACGGAGGATTACTCAAGTGGTGAAGAGGCTCCCCTGCTAAGGGAGTAGGTCGCTAACGCGGCGCGAGGGTTCAAATCCCTTGTCCTCCGCCAAAGGCACTCACGCAAGTGGGTGTCTTTTGTTATATGTTATAATTGTTATAAAATAAATACCGCCCTCACAACGTGGGAGCGGTAAAATTTTTACGCAGTCTCTTTTTTCGTTTTACTAAACTTAAATTTATCGTCAGACTCTTTTTCCATATTTGACATTCTTTCAAGCATTTCGCCTATTCCTTTTCTTCCTTTATCCCTGTCGTCAATGTTCATTACTGTATTATTTTGATTTTGCATATTCAATGCCTCCTTCACGACAACGTCTTAAAAACTTTTTAACAAAATCTTTATCATCAATTTCCCCTTCAGGATAAGAATTGTAAATTTCAGTCAAAAGTTTTCTTGTTCCGTCAAAACTATAATTATCAAGTTTGTTTAAAATATACACTTCACCTTGATTTGTTACCACAGATATTGCTTTTATTGCTCTTTCACAAACAAAAGTGTCAATGTCACCAATTGAGAAAGTATTTGTACTGGGATGATTATGGAGATAAACAAGAGATTGTCTTTTTGCATTAGCAATAATGGAAACTGCAAAAGGATTTTTAGCAGGAGATACAACAAATTCATCTCCCAAAATCCTAACCTCATTGTTAAAATCTAAATTTTCAATAAAAAGGACTTCGTTGCTGTTATTTTGATTTTTAGCAACATTCAATAACTCTTTATTTTTTGACATCATTAAAGACGCCTGTGTATCTGAAAAATCTTTTGGTTTTACAAAATCCACTTTATTAATAGCCGATTCGGTAATAAAGATTTTTCGGTCTCTCTTTTTCGCTTGTTCCAATCCTGACACATCCCTTGTTTTCATTATACCACTGTTTTCGGATTTTGCAACGGTTTCATCAAGCTTTTCTGCTGTATTCTCCGCCTTTTCATTCCGCATTTCGACTTGATTTTCATAATATTTTCTTATAAAGAATGCTGTTCTATTTCCGAATAAAACGGTTTCTATCCCTCATACTATCAACGAGGTGATTTTATGAATAAGGATTTGCCGTTGGGGTTTGGTATGGCTCTGGCTCAACAGCCTGACGCTATGAAGAAGTTTTCAAATATGACGGAGGACGAACAGAACAGAATCCTCTCTGAAATCCACAACATAGATTCAAAGCAGGAAATGCAGTCATTTGTTTCAAGGCTCGCCGATTAGATCGGCGGGTTTTATTTTTTCGCTTATTTATAACCGATATATTGATTTTAAAAATTGAGTTCTATATAATATTTATTGAATCAAATAATACGAGGAAGTTACATATGAATATTCTTATCTGTCCTGTTTGCAAAAACGAGCTTTTCTTTGATAATAAAACTGCAAAATGTAAAAACAACCACTGCTTTGACCTTGCAAAGGAAGGCTATGTAAATCTGCTTTCTGCTCACAAGTCGGGCGACAACACAGGCGACAACAAGGAAATGGCAAAATCAAGACATGATTTCCTTGAAAAAGGCTTTTACTCTCCCCTTGCGTCTGCCGTAGGAGATTGCATCGAAAAATACACCGCTGACGGTGACAGTGTTCTCGACATCTGCTGTGGGGAGGGATACTACACCTCATATCTTACACAAAAATACAACCGTGATTTTTACGGCTTTGACCTCTCAAAAAATATGGTTAGGCTTGCCGCAAAACGGCGTTGCGGTGCAAAATTTTTCGTTGCAAACATCGCTTCAATTCCCGTTAAAAGCGGTACGGTAAAGCTTGCGTTTCACCTCTTTGCACCGTTTCACAGCTCTGAATTTTCAAGAATTTTATGCGACAACGGCGTAATTGTAACGGCAATTCCCGGTAAAGAGCACCTTTTCGGACTGAAAAAGGTGGTGTATGACAAGCCGTATTATAACGACGAAAAAGCCCCTTCTGCTGACGGTATGGAGCTTATTGACAAAATCAGAGTTAAGAGCACTATTGAGCTTGACTCACAGCAGGACATCAAAGCTCTGTTTCAGATGACTCCGTATTACTACCACACACCGAGCGAGGGTATGAACAGACTTGATATGCTTGAAAGTCTTTCTACCGAGATTGAATTTGTACTGCTTATTTACAAAAAAGCATAGTCAAAATACGACAAATTTCGTCATATAGATTGGCTATTTTTCACAAAATTAATTATAGTTTTCTTTTTTATATTAATACATCACGTTAAAAAGAGTATAATAAAAAAGGTAATATATGTTACCTGATTCAGAAATCTGCCGTAGGTTTAGATACAATAACTGACGAATATACAAAAGCTGCTGATGTTGACGGCAACGGAGTCGTAAACATCAAGGACGTAATCTGGATTCAGAAACATATTGTAGGCATAAATACAGGCTACAATATAGGCTCTGCTATCTGAAAATAAAATGTAAAAATCACAGGCGACTCTGAATTTCAGAGCCGCCTTTTAATTTTCACATATGCGCAAAATACCCCACCGAACAAAATCGGTGGGGTGAGATTTTAGTGTGTCATTCTGATTAATGATTTCCTCTGTTTACATACTTTGTATGCAAAAGCTTGTGTGCTCTGGGTTTGCCGGGAGCGTCGAAGAATTCATCGTAAATCGTCTTGATAATCGGGCTTTCGTCACTGCATCTGTACTTACACTGCTTATCGTAATCATAGAGAGCCTTTGAACGAATAGCCTTTAAGTCAACGTAGTTTCTTACGCTGTCGCTCTGAACAGGCTGACCGCCGCCGTTGATACAGCCGCCGGGACAAGCCATAATCTCTACCATCTGGTAGTCAGCTTCGCCCTTCTTAATCTTTTCAATCAGCTTTCTTGCATTTCCAAGACCGGAAGTAACGGCAACCTTAACTTCAACGCCTGCAACGCTGTATTTTGCCTCTCTGACTTCCTGCGGACCTCTTACCTCTGTAAACTCAATCTTCTTGAATGAGCCGTCAAGCATTCTTGCCGCAGTACGCAGAGCAGCCTCAAGCACGCCGCCTGTTGCACCGAAGATTGCACCGCCGCCCGTTGCCTTGTTGAACGGAGCATCGTAATCCTCGTCGTCCATATCCTCAAGCTTGATACCTGCGCCCTTAATCATCTTTGCAAGCTCTCTTGTCGTGAGGGCAACGTCAACATCGTCAAAGTCAAATGTACGGAGCTCGGGACGTGTAGCCTCAAACTTCTTTGCCGTACAGGGAATTACGCTGACAACAAACATCTTCTCGGGGTCGATATTATATTTCTGAGCATAGTAGCTCTTAAGCACTGCGCCGAACATACCCTGCGGAGATTTGCAGGTTGAAAGGTGCGGAATCATCTCGGGATAGTAATGCTCAACAAACTTAACCCAACCGGGGCAGCAGGAAGTGAACATCGGTAGAGTTTCCTTGCGTGTGATTCTCTCAACAAGCTCGTTTGCCTCTTCAAGGATTGTGAGGTCGGCGGTGAAGTCCATATTGAACACCTTGTCAACGCCGAGTCTGCGGATTGCAGAAACCATTTTGCCCTCAACATTTGTTCCGATAGGCATACCGAAGCTCTCACCAAGAGTTGCCTTGATTGACGGAGCTGTGTAGAAAATAACCTGCTTTTCGGGGTCGGAGATAGCGTTCCATACCTCGTCAATCTGGCTCTTTTCGTTGAGCGCACCGACAGGACAGCTTACGATACACTGACCGCAGCCAACGCACGGAGAATCACCGAGTCCCTTTTCAAAGGCACAGCCGACGTGAACCTTGAAGCCACGCTTGATAGGTCCGATAACCGATACGGTCTGAACATTCTTGCAGGCTGCAACGCAACGCATACACTGAATACACTTGTTGTTGTCACGCACAATGTAGGGTGACTGGTCGTCAATTTCATAAATAGGCTCTTCAGCCTTGAATCTGTCTTCGTCAACGCCGTAGTCAAACGCAAGCTTCTGAAGCTCGCAGTTGTTGCCTCTTACGCAGGAAAGGCACTTTTTGTGGTGAGTAGAGAGGATAAGCTCAATTGTTGTTTTTCTTGACGCTCTTACCTTCGGGGTATTTGTGAATACCTCCATTCCCTCCTCAACGGGATAAACGCACGATGCGATAAGACCTTTTCTGCCCTTTACCTCAACAACGCAGACACGGCAAGCGCCTATGCAGTTGATGTCCTTAAGATAGCAAAGCGACGGAATTTCAATTTTAGCGACCTTTGCCGCCTGTAAAATAGTATAGTTGCTCGGCACCTCAACAGGGATACCGTTTATTTTAAGATGTACCATATCCATAATTATCCCTCCTTAATGTGTGTAGATTGCGCCGAACTTGCAGTTTCTCATACAAAGTCCGCACTTGATACACTTATCCTGATCAATGACGTGAGGCTGTTTAACCGTACCCGAAATTGCACCGACAGGGCAGTTTCTTGCACAGAGCGTACAACCCTTACATTTTGCAGGGATAATCTCGTATTTCATAAGTGCCTTGCAGACGCCTGCAGGACACGTTTTATCCTTGATGTGGGCGATGTACTCGTCCTTAAAGTAGTTCATTGTTGACAGAACGGGGTTCGGAGCAGTCTGACCGAGTGCACAGAGCGAAGAAGTCTGCATATGACGTGCAAGCTCGTCAATCTTTTCCAAATCCTCCATTTCACCCTTGCCCGATGTGATTTTATCGAGGAATTGCAGAAGTCTGCGTGTACCAACACGGCAGGGAGTACATTTACCGCAGCTTTCGTCAACGGTGAATTCAAGGTAGAACTTGGCGATATCAACCATACAGGTGTCCTCGTCAAGAATAATCATACCGCCCGAGCCCATCATTGAACCGAGGGCAAGCAAGCTGTCGTAGTCAATCGGAGTATCAATGTGAAGCGCAGGAATACAACCGCCCGAAGGTCCGCCTGTCTGTGCAGCCTTGAACTTCTTGCCGTTGGGGATTCCGCCGCCGATTTCTTCAACAATTTCACGCAGAGTAGTACCCATAGGAATTTCAACAAGACCTACGTTTGTAATCTTGCCGCCAAGTGCAAATACCTTTGTACCGGGGCTCTTGGGAGTACCCATTGAAGCAAACCACTTACTGCCGTTTAGGATAATCTGCGCAATGTTTGCGTAGGTTTCAACGTTATTGAGTACGGTAGGCTTGCCGAAAAGTCCCTTAACGGCAGGGAACGGAGGACGTGGACGAGGCTCGCCACGGTTGCCCTCGATTGAAGTCATAAGAGCAGTTTCCTCACCGCAAACGAATGCACCTGCACCGAGTCTGATTTCCATATCAAAATCAAAGCCCGAGCCAAAGATGTTTTTACCGAGGAAGCCGTACTCTTTAGCCTGGTCAATAGCCTTTTGCAGTCTTTCAACAGCAATTGGGTATTCTGCTCTGATATATACAAAGCCGTGATGTGCGCCGATTGCGTAACCTGCGATAATCATAGCCTCAATAATACACTGCGGGTCGCCCTCGAGGATTGAACGATCCATAAATGCACCGGGGTCGCCCTCGTCGGCATTACAGCATACGTACTTAACGTCATTAACGCTTGCCTTTGCAAACGACCATTTTCTGCCTGTCGGGAAGCCGCCGCCTCCTCTGCCACGAAGTCCCGAAGCTGTGATTTCATTGATAACATCGTCGGGAGTCATCTTTGTGAGCACCTTTGCAAGTGCCTGATAACCGTCAACAGCTATGTATTCATCAATGTTTTCGGGGTCAATTACACCGCAGTTACGAAGTGCAACTCTTAGCTGTTTTTTGTAGAATGCTGTTTCGGAGAGCGAGATAATCGAGCCGTCCTCGTGAACGGTTTCCTGATACAAAAGCTCCTTAACAACTTTACCTTCTTTGAGGTGTTCCTTAACGATTCTCTCTACACCCTCGGGAGTAGCCTGTGAATAGAAAGCACCCTCGGGATAGACAATCATAATCGGACCGAGCGAGCAAAGACCGAAGCAGCCTGTTCTTACAACAAGGATTTCCTTTTCAAGTCCGTTTGCCTTTAACGCTTTTTCAAGAGCGTCAATTACCTTTTTACTGCCTGAGGAAGTACAGCCCGTACCTCCGCACACAAGCACCTGCTTGCGGTAGCCTGTCTTTTTGGCAAGCTTTTCGCCCTCTGCGGCAACAAGCTTTCTTACCTTAACAATCTGCTCGTGTTCTTTTTTAATCTTATTGAGTTCTTCAAGTTTCACGGCTTATTTGCCCCCTTTCTTAATGTACTTGTCAAGAATTTTGTCAACCTGATCAACGGTCATTTTTCCGTAAACCTCATCGTCAACCATCATAACGGGAGCAAGTCCGCAAGCACCTACGCAACGGCAGGAATCAATTGAGAACAGTCCGTCGGGGGTACACTCGCCGCTTTTAATGCCGAGCTTTTCTTCAATTGCCGCAAGAATTTTGTCTGCACCCTTTACATAGCACGCCGTACCAAGGCAAACGCTGATTCTGTGCTCACCCTTTGGCGTAAGGCTGAACTGCGAATAGAAGGTAGCAACGCCGTAAACCTCGCTGAGCGAAATTCCAAGACCGTCTGCAACCATCTGCTGCACCTCAATCGGCAGATAGCCGTAAATGCCCTGTGCCTCCTGCAAAACGGGAAGCAATGCACCCGGCATATCCTTGTGCTTTGCGATTACATCTTTCAGCTTCCTTTCCTGGGCGATTGTGCCCTTGAAGGCGTTAAGAGATGATTCTGTCATTAATATAACCTCCAATACTTATTTTCATATTTTCCAGAAAATGACAAGATATAATTTATTATACTATATTGCGTGGGATTTTACAAGCATTTTTAATAATAAATAATAATTGATAATTTGATTTATATGCATTTTTAAAAGAGATTTTTGCAATATTGATATAATATTATTTTTATTTTGTTTATTTTGCTTTTATGTATGTCAATTATAACTAATAGAACATTTATAAATTGTTGCTTTTATCCAAAGAGAAAATAAGTGATATTTAATTCTAATACAGAAGATAGTAAAATATGTCTATTTTCATTTGCTCACAACATTTTCAGGCCTTTAAAATGTAAAATTATAAGCTCGGATTGCAAGATAAACTATAGTTTATCTTGCAAACGAGCTACCCATATTAATTCTATACAGATAAAAAATAGTCATCATCTATAAATTATTCAGCTTAAAACACATAATATCCCCAAATTTCAACAAAATCTATATTTACATATATTTACTATTGTAATTTTGCAAAAGCTGATATATAATGAATTTACAAACTGAATATAATCTTATCAAGAGCGACTGAGGGGACAGGCCCTTTGACGTCCGGCAACCTGCAATTGCAAGGTGCTAAATCCTGCGGTTTTACCGAAAGATGAGTAAACAAAACGCCTTTCGGTTGAAAGGCGTTATTTTTTGCAAAAATTAAGAAAAGGAGTTTTTATAATGGCAAAGCATTTATTCACATCAGAGTCCGTTACCGAGGGACATCCCGACAAGGTATGCGACCAGATTTCAGACGCTATTCTTGACAATATTCTCGAACAGGATAAAAACGCTCACGTTGCCTGCGAGGTTACGGCTACAACAGGTCTTGTTCACGTTATGGGCGAAATTTCAACCGACTGCTATGTTGACATCAACTCAATTGCGAGAAATGTTATTAACAATATCGGCTACGACAATCCCAAGTGCGGATTTGACGGCACAACCTGCGCAGTTCTCACCTCAATTGATGCACAGTCGCCCGACATTGCAATGGGCGTAAACGAAAGCTACGAGCTTAAGGACGGCGAAAACGACATCAACAATCAGATTGGCGCAGGCGACCAAGGTATGATGTTCGGCTATGCCTGCGACGAAACTCCCGAGCTTATGCCTCTTCCCATTTCACTTGCACACAAGCTTGCAAAACAGCTTACAAAGGTGAGAAAAGACGGCACATTAAGCTACCTTCGTCCCGACGGCAAAACTCAGGTTACTGTTGAGTATGACGACGACAAGGTTGTAAGAGTTGACACAGTTGTTGTTTCAACACAGCACGACGAGGACGTTACTCTTGAACAAATCCGCAAGGATTTAATCGAATACGTTATCAAGCCGATTATCCCCGAAAATCTCCTTGACAATAATACAAAGATTTTTGTAAACCCCACAGGCAGATTTGTAATCGGCGGCCCCGTAGGCGACTCGGGGCTTACGGGCAGAAAGATTATTGTTGACACCTACGGCGGATTTTCACGTCACGGCGGTGGCTGCTTCAGCGGTAAGGACCCGACAAAGGTTGACCGCAGTGCGGCTTACTACAGCCGTTATATTGCAAAGAACATCGTAGCCGCAGGTCTTGCAAAGAAGTGCGAAATTCAGCTTGCTTACGCAATCGGCGTTGCAAAGCCTGTTTCGATAATGGTTGACGCTTTCGGCACATCAGAGTATTCAAACGAACAGCTTGCCGCTGCCGTTGAAAAGGTATTCGACTGCCGCCCCAACTCGATTATCGAACAGTTAAAGCTCAGAGAAACAAAGTATCTTCCCCTTGCCGCTTATGGTCATATGGGCAGAGAGGAGCTTGGCGTTCGCTGGGAGGACACCGACAAGATTGACGAGCTTAAAGCCGCAATCGCATAAATATCTACAGATAAAATCACGGACGTTTCAGAAAATTGAAACGTCCGTTGTTTTATGATAAATCTGATTATCAGTTTAACTCCGACTTATTTATTGTGCTAAACTATAATTTAGCCGAGTGCCTCGGCGGGCAAATCGAGTGGAAAAGTCGGTCTGTTTGGAAAAATTGCAGCCCGAATTTTAAATTGATATATAGGTGACGTTTCGGGACGTCAGGGATGCCGTCCCCTACGGCGATATTGGAAACGTTTGTTTTTAGTCGTAGGGACACGGCGTGCCGTGTCCGAAGTTGAAATTAAACTATACCAAATAAACCGTAGTTATAGAGAAAAGCAAACCTTTCCGTAGGGGACGGGTTCCTACACGTCCCGAAACGTTGTCGATATATCAATTAACCTGAGGAAAACAAACCTTTCCAAACAACACGCAACATTACAAATTCGGAGCGAAGCGACCATTAATTCCGCATTCCTAATTCCGCATTCCGAATTAAATTATATTTTACCAGAATAAAAAATATCTCTTCTTGACAAAGCAGTGTAATTAATATAAAATATATCTGTTATGAATAAATGTTTCCGTAGCTCAGTTGGATAGAGCGACCGCCTCCTAAGCGGTAGGTCGGGGGTTCAAATCCCTTCGGGAACGCCAAAATAAAAGGCAGGTTTATCCTGTCTTTTATTTTTCCCGAAGGGATTTGAAGCGGAGCATCAAAAAACGGACAGGTTTTTGCCTGTCCGTTTTGTATTTCCTTAAATATTATACTCTTACCAAGTACGTGAATTAAGCTCTCTGAACTGTGCAACTGTCGGAACGTGTGAGTTCATACCGCCGTCAACATTGACAATCTGACCTGTAACATAGGTACTCTCGTCAGATGCGAGGTATACGCACATATGACCGATGTCCTCGGGACAACCGTAGCGGTTTACCATAATGTTACTTACAAAAATATCCTTTAACGGCTGAGGAACATAAGCCTCGTTCTCGGGAGTAACAATCAAGCCGGGACGAACGCAGTTGCAACGGATATTGTCCTTGCCGTACTGCAAAGCAGTTGCCTGAGTAAGCAAGTCAACGCCAGCCTTTGCGCAAGCATATGCTGTTGAGCCAAGGTCGCCGCCGCAGGAAGCCATTGAGCCGATATTTACGATTGAGCCGCCGTTTTCATTCTTCTTGAGATACGGCAGAGCGCACTTTGTTGCATAGAAAGTACCACGCATATCGCTCTCGAAAATGCCGTCCCACATTTCAATTGTAAGCTCGTCAACACGACCGTCCTTTAAAGCAACGTTAGCCGCATTGTTTACAAGAATGTCAAGCTTGCCGAATTTTTCAACTGTATCGGCAAAGAGCTTTTCGATGCTTTCAGTATCGGTGATGTCCATAAAATGGTACCAAGCTTCTCCGCCCTCTTCGGCAATGCGGTCAACTACAGCCTGACCTTTTGCCTCACGACGACCGCAAATAACAACCTTTGCGCCCTCAGAAGCAAATAATCTTGCAATACCGATTCCGATACCGCTGGTTGAACCTGTAACAATTGCAACCTTATCTTTTAATCTGTTCATTTTCAAACACTCCTAACAAATTTAATACATTAATAAGAATTTTCATTCCTTTTTTATTATAAATCAATAAAATAAAAAGTCAAGAGCTTTTAAACATTTATGCAAAACTGCTTTAAAAAACTTTGAAAACTAAGCGTTTATGAATTATCATATTCTGCTATGTAAGGAAGATTTCGATAATACTCATCGCAATCCAGACCATAGCCGATTACAAAATAATCAGGAATTGTAAACAAAGAAATATCAGCTTTCAAGTCGATAACACGCCTTGACGGCTTGTCAAGCAAGGTTATAATTTGAAATGACAACGGATTTCTCGACTTAAGAAGGTCTGCAACGTATTTGAGCGTTCTTCCGGTGTCGATAATGTCCTCAACAATGATGACGTGATAGTTACTTATATCACGGTCGAGATCCATTGTGATTTTCACCTCGCCCGAGGATACCGTGCCCGAATAATAGCTTTTTGCACACATAAAGCCTATTTCACAAGGAACTGTTATTGCACGGCACAAATCAGCCAAAAATACAAAAGAGCCTTTCAAAATGCTGACAAGCAGGAAAGGGCGTCCGTCATATGAATCGCTGATTTGTTTGCCGACTTTTTGAATCTCTCTGTTTATTTGTTCCTCGGTAATTATTATTCGCTTGATTTTGCTCTGAAATTCCTCAATTGTTTTTTCACCCATCATTTTCAACATCCTTTTAAAAAATAATAAATTAATTATACCACATTTTTCGTTGCATTCAACTATTTTATTACAAATAAAAAAGAATATTTATTTGTATTTCTAATTATTTCCTGTAATAAGAAATACAGTAGCCGTAAAAAATTGCAGAAAACAGTAAAATGTTCTCTGCAATTATTTTATCTATGATAGCAAGCCGTACTTTGTTTTCACTCTGTCCAGCTTTTCGAGCATCGGTTCTGCACCGAAAAACAGGCACGCAACCGTTGAAAGCCCGTGAACTATATCAAACGGAAATCCGAGCGCAAGGTAGGTTGTAATCGTTTCAAAATTCATTGGTGCGTGAGCCATAACGGCTGACGAGATGTTCATTATCACGCCGTAAATTACAACGGTTGCGACAAAGCCGAACACGCAAAGCGGTATTCTGCTGCGGCTTAAAAGTCCCTTTCGGAATAACACACCTGCAAAAAATCCTATTATTCCTGCGGCAAACATCTGCCAAGGCGTCCACGGTCCTTGCCCAAACATTATGTTTGACAAAAGCATTGTGAGCGAGCCTACTAAAAATCCGCTTTCTCCGCCGAACGCTATTCCCGAAATTATCACAATTGCAATAACAGGCTTGAACTGCGGCAGAAAGTAAAACGCCGTTCTTCCGACAACCGCAATTGCGCACAAAACTGCAATAATCACAAGCTCTCTTGCCTGCGGCTTTCTGCCCTCAAAAACAAGGAAAAACGGGAGCATACATTCGAGCATTACGAGAAGTGAAATGAAAAGATACTTTTTATCCTCAAGGTACGTTACACCCACAAAAATAGTAAGCGGAACTGCAAGCAGTATCATAACAGCCGCCGCAATCGTTCGCTTTGGAATCTTCTGCTTTCGACTGTCAATTCTGACTTCGTCAAGAGGGCGTTTTGACTTTGAGCCGAACGACACCATAAGCAACACTATAGGTACTGCGACTATGAGAAAATTCGCCCACGTCGGCAGAGCTTTTGAATTTAAATCAGGCAGATAGTCGAGATTTATTATTAATGCAAAGACAAACGCAATTGCCGAAAATACGCCGAGGAGCTTTTTCCATAGCGGTAATTTCTGTATCTCCCTTTTCTGCGGTTTTGTAAATTCTTCGGAGTTGTAGTCGTAGAGGTCGGTATGATTTGACGGAGGTTTTTGCTCCTTTTTGCCCGTACAGCAGTAGACTACATCATCAGCCGTAACTGCATTTTCAATAATACTGCGTGAAATCCTGTTTGCACTCGTTACGTAAAATGAGTTAGAGACAAAGAATTTTCTCGGAGTTGACTGTGATACAATATCGCCGCCAAAAAACATCATACAACGGTGAGGGTATTTTGCGCAGAACTCAACGTCGTGACTGACCATAATCACCGTTACGCCCGACTGTGTGAGCGTGTTGATTATTTCGGCAAGTACTGCTTTAAATTCGGCGTCTATTCCCTTTGTCGGCTCGTCAAGGAGCAGGATTTTCGGTCTTGCAAGCAGCACCTTTGCAAGCGCCGCCCTCTGCTGTTCACCTCCCGAGAGGTCGTATGGGTGTCTTTTCAGCAGTTTTTCAAGCCTGCAAAGCGACACAACCGAGCCGATCAGCTTATCTTTTTCTTCGGTTTTGATTCTTACTCCGCTGAAGATTTCCTCCAAGTCCTCGGCAACCGTCTTTTTAACAAAGAGCGACTGCGGATTTTGCGGCAAGGCGGCAACCTTGAGCAAATCCGTCTGCTTAACTTCATTTACGTTTTTGCCGAACAGCTTTACACTTCCTCTGTACGGTGAATTAAGTCCGTTTATCAGCGAAAGAGCAGTTGTTTTACCGGCACCGTTGCCGCCGAGGATAGCTACAAATTCTCCCTCATACACTTTGAATGACAAGCCTTTCAGCACATCGAGAGATGACTTTTCATATCTGAACCAAACGTCTTTAAGCTCGACTGCCACACTCTCCTTATGTTCGGGGATTTCCTCGTCATACAGAGGATAAAGTGTGTGACTTTGCGAGTATTTTTCAAGCCACTCTCTGCCCTGTGCAACCGTTACGGGACAGGGTGATTCACCGCTGTCAGCCTTATCCCATATCTGCATTGGCGACGGAAGAGAAAGGAAGGTTTTGCTGTTTATCTTTTTTAGATTCCTGCCTGTATTTTCGGGTGGAGCGTCCGACACAATTTCTCCGTTTTCAAGCACAAGCACCCTGTCGCTTAAAGGAAAAATCTCGTCAAGCCTGTGTTCGGTGATGATAACCGTTGTGCCAAGCTCACGGTTGATTTTTGAAACGCAGGCTAAAAACTCGGAAATGGCTATCGGGTCAAGCTGACTTGTCGGCTCGTCAAGAATGAGCACCGACGGCTGCATAGCCATTATAGAGGCAAGGTTCAAAATCTGCTTTTGTCCGCCTGAAAGCTCCGAAACATTCTTTTCAAATATACTCTCTATCCCGAAAAAGCCTGACGTTTCGGCTACTCGTCTGCGTATTGTTGCGTTGTCGTACCCAAGACTTTCAAGTCCGAAAGCAAGCTCGTGCCACACCTTGTCGGTGACAATCTGATTATCGGGGGACTGCATTACAAAACCGATTTTCTGACTTAATTCACGTTGCGAAAGCGTTGAAATATCCTCGTTTTCAAATAAGATTTCACCGCTTTTTATACCGAACGGAGCAAGGGTGGGTTTTAAATGTCGCAACAGAGTACTTTTTCCGCAGCCTGACGGTCCGCAAAGCGTGATAAACTCGCCGCTTTTAACGGAAAAGCTGACGTTTTTTAAAACGTCCTCGCCCGTTTCGGGATAACGAAACGTCAGGTTGCTGACCTTAAACGCTTCCATTTAATCCCCTCCCCTGCATTCAATATTGTCGGAATAAGCATTAATATTCCATATAAGAAAAATGTTACAAGCGATAAAACATCTGCTAAATTGCCTTTTATCGATGGATAATAATTAAAATCAATCACGCCCGTTATAGCCGAAATGCTGACCGAAATGCCAAGCAGAGCGAGAATAATAAGCACAATTAAATCTCGCCTGTCAAATTTATAGATTGAATAAGCCGTTCTGCCCTTTAGTCCGAAGCCTCGGCTTTTCATTGAATCGGCAGTTTCAATCGCATTTTCCATTGACCACGAAAGCATAATTGAGATGATTCGTATTCCGTTTTTTATGCGGTTTACAATCGAGCCGTCGGAAATATCCCTGCCAATGCACCGCTGTGCGTTTCTTACGTTTTTAAACTGTGCCGAAAATTTTGGCACAAAGCGAAGTGACATTGACAGCACAAGGCTCAATGACGGTATAATCCTGCCGAAAAGGTAAACGAGTTTGTCGGAGGTTATCACGCTGTTGAACACTGAAAACCACAATACCACCGAGGACAGCAGAGCCGCCGACGCTGTTCCGTAGACGATGGACTCCAATGTAAGAGGATTTTCCCACGGAAAATATGTAAGAATTGTAACGCCCTGATGATTGAAAACAGGGGTAATTATGATTACCAACAACACCATCGGCAGAATGAATTTAAGGCAGAGCTTAACCGTTTTTATGCCGTTCAGATACACAGCATTCACAAAGGCGCAGACGAGCGACAGCGCAAGACAGACTGGGTTCATAACAAACATTGACAGCACAAGCACGAACACAAAAAATATAAAATTTACAGTCGGGTGCAATTTTGAAAATGCGTCCGTCATTTTTACTCACCTACTGAATAATATCCGCCTATATCACCACCGAGGTCGCAGGTGTACTGCCACTCGATAACGTCACCGTTTTTGACCTCATATCTTGAACAGCCGTAATTCGGAAACCAGTCGTTCACCTCATATGTCCAGCCTGAAAGACTACCGCAGTCAAATTCGTATAGGTTGTTAATTCCCTCAATGTAAGCTGAATTGTAAATCGGCGTAAAGGAAAATTCAAGCTGAATTTTATTGTCCTTACACACCTGTTTAAGCACGTCAAAAACAGATTCTCCCTCGTTAAATGTGACGGTAACAGGCTTCAATATCCAGCCGTCATCAGGGATAATATCCTTTTTTGACTTATGGAGCTTATCCATATTATCAAGCACCGTTGCACAGGAAATTGAGAAAGTGCATTTAAGCGTGTTGTCAATAATTTCCTGCTCCTGCGGCTCAACAGGCTGTGGCTTGCCCTCGGGTATAGGGTCTGTTTTGTACTTATCTTGCTTTGAGCTTGTTGATGATTGACTATTTTGTGTACTCGGTTTTGAAGATGTGCTTGAAGAAGAACTTGATGATTTGCTTGTCTGATTTGATACAGCCGACTGCTCGCTTTTTGTTTTTGAGGTACTTGTCGGTGCAGTTGCCTTTTGCTCCGGCTTATTCTTCCCGGTTGCTTTTGTCGGGCTTTCAGTCGGTGAAGTGCTTTCGTTTGTACTCTGCGATACTGTTGTATTTTCAGCTGAAACCGCAACATCGGAAGTTGATGATTTTACAACATCAGGAGCGTTGTCGCCAAGGCTACCGCCGGCTAAAAATGCACATGTTAAAACCGCAAAAGCGCATACTGCAGCTATAATTTTGTATTTGTGTTTTTTTAATAATTCAATCATAATAATCCTAAATTATTCAACAATTATTTTCTGGAGTGTTGTTGCATCAATAACATTTACTGTGTCGTCCTTATTGCAGTCAGCTTTTTTAAGCTGTTCGTCGGTAAGCTCGGCAAGGCTTACGGCATATTTCTGAATAAGAGTACAATCAACAATATTTAGAACGCCGTCACCGTTTACGTCATACATAAGGCTTTTAACGTCCGACATATCGTAGAGTGAGGTTTTGCCGTTCTTGACTCTGTTGTATGATACGAGCGCATAATATGCCTGCTCGGTTGCCATCTGATTATATCCGCTGTCCTGTACGTGCGCAAAGCCGTTTTCTACTGAAAATTCCATAATTGCGTCAACGAGTGTGTTGCCGTTTTTAATAAAGCGTTCGTCTGTATCGGCATTGATACCAAGACTTGCAAGTGCAGTGAGCACCTGAGCACAGCTTTCAACATTCACCGTACCCCAAGAAGCTACTCCGCCGTTGTCCTGCTGTGAAGCTGATAACACGTCAAGCGCCTTGTCAACAGCAGCTTTTACATCTGCATTTTTGCTGTAATACGGGGCAAGTGCCTGAATAGCCATACCCGTCATATCGGGGTCAGCCGTACTTCCGAAGAATGTCCAGCCGCCGTTTTCAAGCTGATTTTCAAGAATGTAATTAATAAGCTTCTCACGTGTTGTCTGTGTTACTCCTTCACTTGCTGTCGGAATTTCGTAACTATATGTATCAAATGCAATCAGCGCAAATACAGGTCCGTTAAGTCCCTGCCATGTTACAAAATCGTAGTCTGCAAGCGGTTCAATCAGGTTGTAGCCTGCAACATCTGTTGCATCCTTGCCGATTGCTGAAAGGGCAAGAATAACCCTTGAATTTTCTGTCGATTTTCTTGAGTCAAGCTTTGCACTGTCGATTTCCTTGACATAGCTTTCAAGGCTTGAATAATAGCCGTCTGAAAGCTCGCTTGTGATTTTTCCTGCTCTCGCAAGACCGAGAACACGCCATTCTCCGCCGACAGAGCCAACACCGGGAATCCCGAGTGAAAGCAAGTAATCGCCTGTGCTGTTGAGCTTTTCTCCAACCTTGTCATTGACCTTTACATTAATTGTGTAAACGTTAGCGCTTTCGCTTGTGTTCATTGAACGCCATTCAGGGTCGCCGACCGCAACATAAATTGTGTCACCGTCTTTTACGTCAATTGATGATGAACGCTTGTACTCCGAGCCGTCAACTGTGGGTGTGTACTCGTTTTTGTATGTTCTCACCTGATAATTTTTGTTTACAGCCGTAGGAGTTACAACCACACCTGTTTCGCTGTCAATGGTGAGTGTGTACTCATTTGTCGAAGAAGAAAATTCAGGGGAAAGTGTACCGCTGTCAAGTGTAAGAGAAGCAAGTGAAGTATCGTTGCTGTCCCAAAGGCTGCCGATGTCAGCACCCCACGCATTTGAGTAGATAAAGCAGAGCTCGTCACCGCTTTCAAGAGTTCCGTTTGCAACGCTGAAAGCATCGTAGCCTTCATCGGCAAACCAATCGTTGATTGTACCCATCCAGCCGCTCATATTGCCTGCATCGCCTGCTTTGAGTCCGTTGATTTCGGTAATGTAGTTATCCTCTGCACCTGTCTGTGTGTAACCCTTGCCCTCAAGTGCGGAAACGAGCACGCTCATCATTGTTGAGGAGTCGTCAATGCTTATCCACTCATCAAGCAGAGTACCGTCCCAGACTGCACCGTCAGAAGTTGAATATACTTCATTTTTTACCGTTACTCTCACCCTGTCGGTATCTGCCGCGTTAGCTGTGAGCGACAACGTAAATAGCGCTGACACCATAACTACCGCAAGCAAAAGTGAGGTTAGTTTGTTGATTCTTTCTTTCATTGTAATCACCTTTCCTATATATATTAGAGGGCACAAAAAAGTGCCTTCCTCAAAAGGAAAGCACACCAAAATGATCCGGCAAAGTGTTAAACACAAATGCAAGATTAATGTCGGCTGCTTTTCTCCTTTGTCCGAGATTGCAAAACCAAGGAAACGGGATGCGATCTGACTTATGATATTAGTATCAATATCAAATACAGTAATGACTGTTGTTTCGGATTCTCACCGAATTCTCAATTATCCGATTAAATTTCGGAACCGTTTCCTGTCAAGGGCGACCACGCAAAGCCGCCCCTGCTTTTATTTTTAATTATTCAAAATGCCATTTTATGCCGTCTTTTGTATCCTCAACGACAACCTTCATTTCTTTAAGCTTATCTCTGATAGCATCGGCTGTTGCCCAGTCCTTTTCGGCACGAGCCTTTGTTCTCTGTTCAATCAGAGCTTCAATCTCTGCATTTGCTTCGCTGTCGGCTGATTTTTCTTCCTCTGCGCCGATAAGTCCGAGCGAAAGCACCTTGTCAAACTCCGAGATTACATAAAGCTTTGTGGCGTCGTTTGTGTCTGCCTTTAAAGCGTCGTAAACGCAGGTAAGACCTAAAGAAGTGTTCAAATCATTGTCGAGAGCCTCTTTGAAGGAAGCGATAAGCTCCTCTGCCTTTGCATTGTCAACCTCGCCGTTTCTGTCGAGTGACGATATTCTCTTGACAAGCTTGTCGTACGCTTTTGCGGTATTGTCAAGGCTGTCATACGAAAACGTAAGCGGCTTGCGGTAGTGGCTTTGCAGGCAGAACATTCTGTAAACTAGCGGATTGTAACCCTTGCTTTCGAGCAGTGAAACGGTGAGGAAATCACCCTTTGACTTACTCATCTTGCCCCTTGCATCATTGAGGTGGAGAACGTGGAACCAGTATTTGCACCACTTGTGACCGAGGAACGCTTCGCTCTGTGCAATTTCGTTTGTGTGGTGCGGAAAAGCGTTGTCAATTCCGCCGCAGTGAATATCGAGGTACTCGCCGTTATGCTTATAGCTTATGCACGAGCACTCAATGTGCCAGCCGGGATAGCCGAGTCCCCAGGGGCTTTCCCATTTAAGCTCCTGCGACTCAAACTTTGACTTTGTAAACCAGAGCACGAAGTCAGCCTTGTTGCGCTTGTTCTCGTCCTCCTCAACGCTGTCACGAACGCCGACTGCTAAATCTTCTTCGTTCATATTGCCGAAAACGTAGTAGGAATCAAGCTTTGAAGTATCAAAATATACATTTCCGCCTGCGATATAGGCGTAACCCTTCTCGAGCAGAACAGAAATCATATTTATAAAGCTGTCAATACAGTTTGTTGCAGGCTCTACAACGTCGGGACGTTTGATGTTGAGCTTTTCGCAGTCAGCAAAAAATGCGTCTGTGTAGAACTTTGCAATTTCAAGCACCGTCTTATGCTCACGCTTTGCGCCTGCAAGCATTTTGTCCTCACCTGTGTCTGCGTCGCTCGAAAGGTGACCTACGTCTGTGATATTCATAACACGGTTAACGTCATATCCCGAAAAGCGGAGGTACTTTTCAAGCACGTCCTCCATAATATATGTGCGGAGGTTGCCGATGTGCGCATAGTGATAAACGGTAGGACCGCAGGTGTACATATTGACCTTGCCTGGGGTATGAGGAACAAATTCCTGTTTTGTCTGTCCGAGAGAGTTATATAAAATCATATTGATTACTCCTTGCTGTTGACTTTTTTTAATTCTTCTATCTGCTCGTTGAGCTGATTAATTTTGTGTTCAAGATTGCAGAGCGCAAGCGCAACGGGGTCGGAAACGTGAATCTGGTCGAGCGTTTCGCTCCTGATTCCGTTGACCTTTACCACCCTTGCAGGAACGCCTACAGCGGTTGCGTTTGCAGGAACTTCGCTCAACACAACTGCGCCTGCGGCAATTCGTGCGTTATCGCCCACGGTAAACGGTCCGAGTACCTTAGCGCCCGAGCCGACAAGCACGTTGTTGCCGAGAGTCGGGTGACGCTTGCCTGTATCCTTGCCCGTACCACCGAGGGTAACGTTCTGATATATAGTGCAGTTATCGCCGATAACCGTAGTTTCGCCGATTACAACGCCCATTCCGTGGTCGATAAAAAGACCTTTGCCGATTGTTGCACCGGGGTGAATTTCTATTCCCGTCTTGTGACGGCTTCGCTGTGAAATCCAGCGTGCAATAAATTTTAAATTGTGTCTGTAAAACCAGTTGGCTTTTCTGTGCGACCGTACCGCCTTGAAGCCCGAATAGAGGAAGAAAACCTCTGCCCTGTTCCTTGCGGCAGGGTCACGCTCAAGAACGGCGTTAAGGTCGGATTTGAGTGTTCTGAACAAATTATCACTTCCGAACAAAAATGCAAGATTAATTTACATTTCCGATATAAATTTTCTGTTTTCTATAATATAGATAATGCCCGAAATTGCGGCAAAAATTGTTGAAATCCAGATTAAAGCCTCTCCGACTGCAAAGAAAACAACGTTCAGTGTATCGGAAAGTCCCGACGGAAACGCAAAGCCGACTGACGGCAAATCAAGCACAAACTGCATCAAAAGAATTGCGATTATTGCAATCATCTGTGAAACGGTTTTAATTTTGCCGAAAATGTTTGCCGCAACAACCTTGCCTTTTGAGGCGGAAATAAGTCGTATTGATGTTACGGAAAACTCCCTGAACAGAACAATTATTACGGCTACGCAGTCGCAGTAACCGTTCTGAACAAAGCAAAGCAACGCCGCCAGCACAAGGATTTTGTCGGCAAGCGGGTCTGCAAACTTTCCGAAATCTGTTACAAGGTTATTTTTTCTTGCAATTTTGCCGTCGAGCATATCGGTCAGCGAGGCAATTACAAATATTATCAGTGCGACAAGGTGATGAAGCGGAAAATCAATCAGCATTGCCGCAACAAAAAACGGAACGAGAATTATTCGTCCTACTGTCAGTTTATTGGGTAAATTCATTTTGTTACCTCAATTTTTCTATATTAATTCAATCTATGTATTGCAAAAACAAACTTTATCTGCTCTTAAAAACAATGATTTCCGGGGAAGAGCTGTTTTCACCGTATTCGCTTACCAATATAAAATCAAGACCTGCAACCAAGCCGTAGCATTTTATTAATTCGCCGTCGTTGAATTCACATTCAAGTTGATTGCCTAAATAAATATCGTTATCGTCAAGCAGTTTTACGTTTTTACCGTTCGGCATAGGATAAGCTAAATTTACGTATGCTCCGTTTATCGGAAAGAGGTCATAAATTTTAGGCACACCCGGAACATTTAGTGAATTGAATTCGTCAATAAGCTGTTTTTTGAATAAACCAAAATTTTCTGTTCCGCCGTTTTTAATATATTTATAAACAAAGCATTGTTTACCGAACGGACAGCCTTTTGATTCCGTACAGCCTTTACAATTATTATTCTTTCCGTAACCGCAATTATTGCAGTCAGCACAACATATTGATTTCATATTTACCTGCTTTCTTTGCTTAAACTCGCTCACCGACAGGGTCGCAGCCCATATAGTATGTAATTTTTACCTTTACAAAGTCGCCTGTCTTTGGCTTTTCGCCGTTGCAGGTGAAGAACACACAGCCGTCAACCTCAGGGGCGTCGGCGTAGGTTCTGCCGAAAAAGCACTCTGCAAGCTTGTCGTAGCCCTCAACGAGGACTTCAACCTCACTTCCAACAAGGCTTTCGCAGTACTGTGCCATAACGCTCTGCTGGTGCTCCATAATTATGTCTGCACGCTTTTGCTTTATGTCATCGTCAATCTGATTTTCCAAAAGTGATGCCTTGGTGTCCTCCTCCTTTGAGTAGGGGAAGCAACCGAGCCTCTGGAATTTTATTTCTGCGGCAAAGTCTGCAAGCTCCTCAAACTGCTCCTCGGTTTCTCCCGGGAAGCCTGTTATAAAGGTTGAACGGAAAATCACGTTCGGGATTTTTGACTTTATTTTGTTAAGCAACGCTGTAAGGCTTTCTCGGTTGCCTCGGCGGTTCATATTCATTAAAACTTCGCCGTTGCAGTGCTGAAGCGGAATGTCAATGTATTTTACAATCTTGTCTTCCTCTGCGATAACGTCGATAAGCTCGTCGGTTACTCTGTCGGGGTAGCAATAGAGCACCCTTATCCACTTAAAACCGTCAATTTTGCAAAGGCGTTTCAAAAGCTTTGCAAGGTACGGCTCGCCGAACAAGTCCTCGCCGTAACGTGTGGTGTCCTGCGCAATTACGTTAAGCTCCTTAACTCCGTTTGCGGCAAGCTGTTCTGCCTCTTTTATGACATCATCGGGCTGTCTGCTGCGGAAATGTCCTCTGATAAGCGGAATTGCGCAGTAGGTACAGCAGTTGTCGCATCCCTCTGCAACCTTTAGATATGCGGTGTAGAAAGGTGTTGACTGAACTCTGCCGCCCTCCATAGGGAGAAGCGATTTGTCGGGGAAAAGCTCTGTTTTTTTGCCGTTCAAGGCTTCAAGCACTACGTCGGCAATCTTCTGATTTGCGCCGATTCCTATTGCGGCGTCAACCTCGTAGAGCTGTTTTGTAATTTCATTTTTATATCTCTCGGCAAGGCAGCCTGTCACAATAATTGCCTTTATTGTCCCCTCCTGCTTTAGCTTGCCAAGCTCGATTATCTCGTCAATGCTTTCCTGCTTTGCAGAGTCGATAAATCCGCAGGTGTTTACTATCACTGCGTCAGCGTCCGCAGGGTCATTTACGATTGTAAAGCCTTTGTTTTTGAGTGTGAACAAAAGCATTTCGGCGTCAACCTGATTTTTTGCGCAACCAAGCGACACTATGCCGACTTTATAATTCATATGCAGTCTTCCTCTGTGTATTCTTCAAATACGGCACGAATATCGTCAAAACGGTAGCCGAGCCGTTGCAGAGCCGAAAAAGCTCTGCGTTTTATCTTTTCGTCACTTAAATTTCTGTACTTTTTGTCGATAACTTCACGAATCTGCTCTCTTTCGTCAACGTCGATGCTTTCGAGAATTTCGTCTGAAAGCTCTCTGTCAATCCCCTTTCGGGCAAGCTCAAAAGATGCGGCTGTCTTTGACATATGCTTTGTAAAAAGCAGTTTTCTTGCGTACCTTTCGGCAAACACCTTGTCGTTTACAAGACCAAGCTCTTCCATACGCTCAACGGCTTTTTCGGCACTTTCTTCATCACAGGTGCGCCTGATTTTATCGGTAAGCTCCTTTTTGGAGTGGTCACGATAGGATATAAGCCAAAGTGCCTTTTCCTTTGCACGTCTTTCGTTGCTGAGGTTGATTATTTCATGCAAATCGTCATCGTCAATTTCTCTGCCGACGTCAAAGCGATTTTCAATAAGCGTGCGTGTGTCGAGGTTCATTACAAATTCACCGTCGATATACAGCGCACTCATCGCCTTTCTTCTCGGCTCAATAGCGGTAATCAGCATCAGTCGTCAACTAAAACATCAATTTTGGCACTGCTCTTTTTTGCGCTTTCGGCAGGTGCTTCATTTGCCGACGGTTCTGCCGCAGGAACTTCGGTGATTTTCGCCTTCGGAGCAGGCTTTTTGCGTGCGTAGAGCTTGTCGATATTTTCCCACAATTCGTCCTCAATCTGCTTTGCAAGCTCCTTGTCGGTCTTTAAAAGCTCCTTGACCTTGTCACGTCCCTGTCCGAGACGGTTGCCCTTGTAGCTGAACCATGCGCCCGCCTTCTGGACAATGTCAGCCTTAACAGAAAGGTCGAGCAGTTCGCCCTCACGGGAAATTCCCTCGCCGTACATTATGTCAAACTCTGCCTCTCTGAAAGGCGGAGCAATTTTATTCTTAACTACTTTTGCTCTTGTGTGAGAGCCGATAATTTCGCCGTTCACCTTGATTGCTTCGGCTTTTCGTATATCAATTCGCACCGAGCTGTAGAACTTGAGCGCACGTCCGCCCGTTGTAACCTCGGGGTTACCGTAGACAACGCCAACCTTTTCACGGAGCTGGTTGATAAAGATTGCAACGCAGTTTGACTTTGAAATTGCGCCGGCAAGCTTTCTTAAAGCCTGCGACATAAGTCTTGCGTGTAAGCCAACGTGGCTGTCGCCCATTTCACCCTCAATTTCAGCCTTCGGAACGAGAGCCGCAACCGAGTCAATTACGATAACGTCGATTGCGCCGCTTCGGATAAGAGCTTCGGCAATTTCGAGAGCGTCCTCGCCTGTGTCGGGCTGTGAAACGAGAAGTGAGTCAACGTCAACGCCGAGAGCCGCCGCATAGGTGGGGTCAAGAGCGTGTTCAACGTCGATAAACGCAACGTTGCCGCCGTTTTTCTGTCCCTCTGCAATACAGTGGAGCGAGAGCGTTGTTTTACCCGAGGATTCGGGACCGTAGATTTCAACTATTCTTCCTTTGGGAAGTCCGCCGATTCCGAGCGCAATGTCAAGCGACAAAGAGCCTGTTGAAATATGGTCAATGCTCATATGCTTATTTTCGCCAAGGCGCATTACCGCACCCTTGCCGAACTGTTTTTCAATTTGCGTCAGCGCCGTTTCAAGCGCTTTTGTCTTATCAACTGCCATTTCATATACCTCCGTAAATCCGTTTTGCCGTAAAATTTACCGGCGGATTTTTATTTCATTTAGATTATAAAATATACAGATAAAAATTGCAATATAATAGCGGCAAAAATATCGAACATATTTTTCTATTTTTTAATCATTGTCCCGATTATTGCCCTTTGCACTCCGCCTAAATCAAGTGAAGTGCGGATATTGTCAAAGCCATTTGAGTTCATAAGGTTTGCTACATAATCGCTCTGATTTTCGCCCAGCTCAAACGCAAGCGCACCGCCGTGCCTGAGCTTTGAACTCCAGTTCTTTATTATGGCTTCGTAAAAATCATAGCCGCTTTTTCCGCCGTCAAGCGCAAGCCTTGGCTCTTGCCGAACCTCTGTCTGTAGTGTCCTAATATCATCGGATTTGATATACGGCGGATTTGATACTATCAAATCAAAGGTGTCATCTTCAAAGTCACAATAGGCTTTAAAAACATCGCCTTTTACGGCTTTTACCTTTGTATTATTTAGTTTAATATTCTTTTCGAGAAATTTATACGCATCACCGCTCAACTCAAGTGCAGTAACATCTGCACCAGCAAGCTTTTCAAGCGCAACGGAAATTGCTCCACTTCCTGCGCACAAATCAATTACCTTTTTGCTTTCGCTGTTTTTAAGATAATCAATGCAGAGATTTACTACCACCTCGGTATCATCTCGTGGAATAAGCACGCCTTTTCCGACGCAGAAATCAAGTCCGCTAAAGCTCCAGCTTCCTAAAATATATTGCAACGGTTCGTGCTCGCAACGCCTTCTTACAAGGCTTAAAAGCTCGGTTAGCTTTTCTTCTGTTATCTGCTCGTTACCGTGTGAGATTATACCGAGCCTGTCAAAGCCTGTCACCTTTTCAAAAAGGCAGATAGCTTCAAAGGTTTCGTTCTCAATCTTCGAGTCCGCAAGAATTTCCTTGCATTTTATATACGCTTCTCTGACGGTCATCATTTTGAAACTATGTCCGAGCCGTCCTCTGGAATTACAGCCTTGATTGCTTCGATTGCAACCTCAATCATTTTATCGTCAGGCTCTTTTGTTGTAATTCTCTGCGCCCAGAGTCCGGGAGCTGCGATTATTCTTGTAAGCGCATTGTCGTGCTTGCCGCAGATTTTGATAAGCTCATAACCGATTCCGCAGGTGAGCGGAAGAAGAAGAATTTTAATTACGGGGCGAGATCGGAAGAGCGTCGTGTAGGGAAAGAGTGTAGATCTCGGTGGT
>CAMKNF010000010.1 GCA_946414115.1 uncultured Ruminococcus sp.
ATACTTGATGGTGACTGGAGTTCAGACGTGTGCTCTTCCGATCTAGTACCAACAATGTTACCTGTTGAAGTAATCTTCTTTTCAGGACCGCCGGTGGGGTTGTTTTCCCAAACAGCTACCATTGCTTTTTTCTCTGAATCTTCAGGGTTTTCAATCTGCTCGCCGTTGCAATACAGTGTATCGCCGATGCAAGCACCGCTCATAATTGTGTTATATGTCTGCATACCTGTGTTAGATGAGAAAATTACGCAGTATACACTACCGTCAGATGAACTGATACCGGGGTCAGCCTTTGAAAGGTCATATGTAGCTATGCCTGTGCCTTTATCTAAAGTACAAAGCTCAGCTTTTGCCTGCCATGCGGGCCAATCCTTACCCTCTGATGTTTTTGAACCGTCAGCCTTCCAGATATGGCAGAAGAACTTCTTGTTTGTGTCGAGGTTCCAGCCTGACTTTTTAGCGTCAAACTTAATTACGTTGCCTGACTTTTTAGCGTCAAACTTAATTACGTTGCCTGCGCCAACTGCTTCAGAACCGGCATCTGCGCCAACTTCCGATGAATTATCTGCTGAAACTACTGCTGAATCTTCTGCACCTACTGCGTCAGACTCAACTTCTGCTGCGCTTGCTGTGATTGCTGCTGTACCAACCATCATTGTAGCAGCGATAGCAAGGCTTGCTATTTTCTTGAACATTTTAAATCTCCTCCTAAATTGTTCGTGAACTCAGAGATATTGGCATAATATCTCAGTAAAGTTATTATACAATAAATATAACAAAACTTCAATACTTTTAATTTAATTGTAACACCATTATTTGCACAAGATTTTGATTGTCGATTTGTTAATTTTTCACAATTTATGTTATTTTTGCAACATCTCAAAAAATTTGTGTCATAATCACTTGAGCATTGAAAACACTGTATCTTTTACAGTGGAAAGTGCTGACTCAACCTTTTCAGGCTCTTTTGCACCTGCCATAGCCATATCGGGCTTTCCACCGCCGTTACCGCCTGCCGCCTGTGCAACTGCTTTTACTATTTTGCCTGCGTTTGCGCCGAGTGCAAGAGCTTCTTTTCCGCAAGCGGCTGCAAAGGTTACCTTGCCGTCATTTACAGCGGCAAGCACAATTACAACCTTTGGTGCACTGTCCTTTGCTCGCTCGCACATTGTACGCAGTACGTCTGCGTTTGCGTTATCAACCTTTGAAGTAACGATTCTTACGCCGTTTTCAATCTCTGTGCCTGCAAAAAGCTCTGAAAGCTGTGCAACTGCAAGCTTTGAATTAAGCTCGCTAATCTCTTTCTGCTGAACTTTGATAAGCGTTTCTGCCTTTTGTGCACCCTCAACTACCGCTTTCGGATTTGAAATTTTCAGTGCCGCACAAACGCCCATAATAGCCGCATTTGTGTTGTTGATATAATTCAATACGCCGTTGCCTGTCAATGCTTCGATTCTTCTTACACCTGCGGCAACAGAGCCTTCCTGACGGATTTTGAAGAGTCCGAGGTTTGAAGTATTCTTTGCGTGAGTACCGCCGCAGAACTCAATTGAGAAATCATCTGCGCTTACAACACGTACAACATCGCCGTACTTTTCGCCGAACAGAGCCATTGCGCCGAGCTTTTTAGCTTCTTCAATCGGCATTTCCTGCGTCTTTACTTCAATAGCCTCAAAAATCTTTTTATTTACAAGGTTTTCAACCTCAATCAGCTCCTTTGCAGTCATAGCCTCAAAGTGAGTGAAGTCAAAACGGAAGTAAGAATCGGTAACAAGCTGACCTGCCTGCTGAACATGGTTGCCGAGAACGTCACGAAGTGCCGCCTGCAAAAGGTGAGCCGCTGTGTGGTTTCTTGTAATATCTGCACGACGTTCGCTGTCAACAGTCGAGCTTACCTTTGAGCCGACTGAAACACTGCCGCACGTTACTGTGCAAGCGTGGAGGTAGATATTTCCTGACGGGTCTTTTGTTGTATCGTCAACGTCTGCTGTGAAGTTTCCGCTCTCGAGAACACCGGTATCGCCTACCTGTCCGCCGCTTTCCGCATAGAACGGAGTTTTGTCGAGAACAATTACTGCGCTTTCGCCCTCGTTTACGCTGTCCACTCTCTCACCGTCACGAACGATTGCAAGCACTGTTGAGTCACAGGAAAGCTCGCTGTATCCGACAAAGTCGGTTTTTGCAACATCGGAAAGGTCGGTTGCTTCGGAAATCCAAGCGTCTGCACCTGCGTTTTTGCGTGCGTCACGAGAACGCTTTTTCTGCTCCTTCAAAAGCTCCTGAAAACGATCAACGTCAACCTTTATTCCTTTTTCTGAAAGGATTTCTCTTGTCAAATCAATCGGGAAACCATAGGTATCGTTGAGCTTGAATGCGTCCTCACCGCTCAGAGTTTTAACTGCGTTATTGTCCATAATTGCATTGAGCATTCTTAAGCCCTGGTCAATTGTCTTTGCAAAGCTCTCCTCTTCAACCTTGATAACCTTTGTAATGAACTCCTCTTTTTCCTTTAATTCGGGATAAGCTGTGAGGTTTTCTTTGATTACGGTATCGCAAACCTTGTAGAGGAAAGGCTCTTTATAACCGAGAAGTCTGCCGTGACGAGCGGCACGTCTTAAGAGTCTGCGGAGCACATAGCCCTTGCCTTCGTTTGAGGGCATAACGCCGTCGCCAATCATAAAGGTTGTACTGCGGATATGGTCGGTAATTACACGAAGAGAAATATCGCTCTTTTCGTCTTTGCCGTACTCAACGCCCGTAATCTGTGAAATGTGCTTCATAATATTCTGAATTGTGTCAACAAGGAAAAGGTTGTCAACACCCTGCATTACGCAGGCAAGACGTTCAAGTCCCATACCTGTGTCGATGTTGGGGTGGTCAAGCGGAGTGTAGTTGCCGTTGCCGTCGTTTTCAAACTGTGTGAAAACAAGATTCCATACCTCAACAAATCTGTCGCACTCACAGCCTACGCCGCAGTCGGGACTTCCACAGCCCTTATCCTCACCTCTGTCGAAGTAAATTTCAGAGCAGGGACCGCAGGGACCTGAACCGTGCTCCCAGAAGTTGTCCTCTTTACCGAGTCTGACCATGTGCGACGGGTCAACGCCGACTTCTTCTGTCCAGATTTTATATGCCTCGTCGTCGTCCTGATAAATTGAAACGTAGAGCTTATCAACGGGCATTTCAAGAACCTCTGTAAAAAATTCCCACGCCCATGCTGTTGCTTCGTGCTTGAAGTAGTCGCCGAACGAGAAGTTGCCGAGCATTTCAAAGAATGTGCCGTGACGAGCAGTGATTCCTACACGCTCAATATCCGGTGTACGGATACACTTCTGACAGGTTGTCACACGCTTGCGAGGAGGTGTGATTTCACCTGTAAAATACTTTTTCATCGGAGCCATACCGCTGTTAATAAGCAGAAGGCTGTTATCGTCCTTCGGAACAAGAGAAAAGCTGGGAAGTCTTAAACAACCCTTTGATTCGAAGAACGAAAGGAATTTCTCTCTTAATTCATTTAGTCCTGTCCATTGCATAATATACTCTCCTTTTTATTTGAGCGACAATTTACTCAAAAATGTTTTATACAAATAAAAACTGCCCCATATAAATATGGGACAGGAATTTCCTGCGGTACCACCCAAATTGACGTAAACGTCCGCTTTGAGTAATCATCGGATTACAAGCCTTTAACGCAGGCATACGCCGTGCTTATTCACACGGAGCTCGGGGGCAGCCTGTCGAGTTTTCACCTGAAGCTTTGCACCGGACAGCTTCTCTCTGTAAGGATTCAAAACGACTCATCCCGTCATTGCCGAATAAAAATATTTATCTTCTAAATTATATGACCGTTTTATTTAGTTGTCAACAGTTTTTTACTATTAATCTTTGCGTTTTCTGATTACCGAGCCTGTGGGAACGGTTTTGTCGGACTGCATAAACAGCTTTTGAGTGGGGTGCGGTGCGCTGTCAACAAATTCTCCGTCCTCGTTTTTAAGCGAAATACATTTGATATTAAACGGTATTCCGCTCGGGGGGAGAACATCGAGCGTATCGCCCACAAGGAACTTATTGCGCTGTGAAATGAGCGATGTTGTATCGTCAATCGACTTTTCACAAACTGCAACAGCGTCATAGTGACGGATATATCCTCCGTTGCCCGTAACCTGTCCCGGCTCGTGATTGAAGTAAAAGCCTGTGTTGTATTCCCTGTGGCTGATTTTTTCAAGCTCTTCCTTAATCCAAGGCTTGAGCTTATAATCATCACTCATATTTTCAAAATAATCATCCACAGCGTGGCGGTAAGCGTTTGTCGTAACGGCTGTGTAATATGCAGACTTTGCTCTGCCCTCAATCTTAAAGCTTGAAACGCCTGCCTTTACAAGCTCGGGGATGTGCTCTATCATACACAAATCCCTTGAATTGTAAAGATAAGTACCGTCGGAGGTTTCTTCAACAGGGAAATACTGTCCCTCTCTGTTTTCTTCAAAGAGGTGATATTTCCAGCGGCAGGGCTGTGCGCAGTCACCGTGGTTTGCATCTCTGCCTGTCATATAGCTTGAAATCAAACATCTGCCCGAAAATGAAACGCACATTGCGCCGTGAACAAAGCACTCAATTTCAAGCTCGGGAGGAATTTTCGCACGCATTTCTGCAATTTCGTCAAGCGGAATTTCCCTTGCAAGCACAACTCTTGACGCACCCATATTGTAGAGCGTATTTGCCGTTGCGTAGTTTGTAACGCCTGCCTGCGTTGAAATGTGGCGTGCTACCTTCGGAGCGTAGCGCTTTGCCGCCTCAAAAACACCGAGGTCGGCAATTATAAGAGCGTCAACTCCGCATTCCTGCGCATAGCTTAAAAAGTCAGGTAAAAATTCAAGCTCTTTATTGCGTGGCAGAACGTTACAGGTTACGTGAATTTTTTTGCCCAGTGCGTGAGCCTTTTCACACGCAAGCTTTAGCTGTGTGTTGTCAAAATTCTGCGGAGCTGACCTCATTCCGAACATTTTTCCTGCGAGAAAAACTGCGTCTGCACCGAATTTCAGCGCCGACTCAAGGCACTCCGGATCGCCTGCCGGCGATAAAATTTCAGGTTTCTTTATCATTGTATATACTCCAGATTTGCTTCGTGCTCGTAGATTGTAGAAGCGTAGTATGCGTTTCCGTCCTTATCGTGGCAGAAGTAGTAATAGCCTGTATCATTCGGATTGATAGCTGCAAGAATTGCGTCCATTCCCGGGTTGCATATAGGTCCTGCGGGAAGTCCAGCCTTGTTGTAGGTATCGTACTTGCCGGTGTAATTCTTGCCCTCGTTTTTCGGAACATCAAGAGCACTCCTGTAGGGGTAGTACTTTGTTGAGTCAAGTCCGAGGTTTGAAACGCCCATATCAGCATCAGCGGACAGTCTGTTGTGGAGAATTGAAGATACGTTGTACATATCGTCAACATCAGCCGCCTCAGCCTGAATAATCGAAGCTATAGTCATAATCTCGTCAAGCGAATATTCACTTTCGCTGTCTTCAATAAGCTTGTTTACAGTCATAAGCTTGTCGTAACCGCTTACATCCTGCTTTTCACTGAGCTTCATTTCATAGTTGTTGAGGAACTTATAGATTGTGCTTTCAGCATCCTCATTCTTATAGAACTCGTAGGTATCGGGATAGAGATAACCCTCAAGCTTATAGTAACGATCCTTGCCGTTCTTAATTGCTTTGAGGAAGCTGAAGTCATCGTCGAATTTATCGGACCTGCACAGCTCAAGGAACTTGTCCGTATTGCTTAAAACTCCGTTTTCCTTGAGTGTGTTTGCAATTTCAAGCACATTCTGACCTTCGGTAATCATTACCTTTACGGTATCGGTTCTGTTGTTTGAGCTTAAAAGGTAATTTATTATAGCCTCATAGTCCATATTTTTGCTTATTTCATATGTGCCCTGAGTAAAATTATCGGCTGATTTTGTTACTGTTGCAAACATTTTGAAATATGACGGCTCGCCTATAATTCCGTTCTTTGCAAGTGTGTCGGCAACATCGTCAAGCGTCGGATTTTCGGGAATTTCAATTTTGACCTTTGAGGAATCGGTGCGGTTAATTGCAAGCAAATCGTTCATTCCCGTTATTAAGAATACGGACAGCATTACACCGACTGTTAAAACCGAAATAATCCAGAACCACCTGAAATAACGGCGGTTATGCTTATTTTTGGCTTTAAGCTCCTTCTTTTCGGCTTTCTTTTTCTTTTTCAGAGCATTTTTGGACTGTCGGGCAATCTCTTCCTTTACGTCCTGACCGCTGTATGAATTAAGCTCATCAGATTCGCTGTAGCCGTTTTCACCGTCATCATCGTAGTTGTCACGTATATTAAGATGAAAACTTTCAGCCTTACGGCGCCTTTGCTGTTCAAGATTATCCTGTGTAAAATTATTATTGTCAAGGCTCATATGTATCATTCCTTTTTTGAGGCATTACGTAATATAGTTAATAAATTTATCGGTAACAAGAATGTCGGCGTTTTTGTCAAAAATGCCTTTTGGAAGTTCTTTTTCTATACAGCGTGAATAGCAGATTCCAACGCTGATTCCGCCGAATTTCTCAAGAAATCTATCGTAGTAGCCCTTGCCGAATCCGAGTCTGTATCCCTGATAGTCAAAGCAAAGTCCGGGTACAAGGCACAAGCCGTCTGAAAAATCAGTAACCTTTTCACAGATTTCTTCGTCAGGCTCCATAATCGAAAACGATCCTTTTTTAAGGCAGTCGGTGGAATCTATAAAGTAAAAGTCCATTAGTCCCATCTTGTCTATGCATTTAGGAACGGCAAGGCGTTTGCCGTCTTTGAGCGCCGTTTCGATTATTTTTGAAGTATCAACCTCAATCGGCGTTGAAACAAACGCAAAAAGCGTTCTGCATTTTTTGTATTCGTCAAGCGACAAAAATTTCTCTGTGAGCTTTCTGTCAAGCTCCCTCTTTACGTCTTTTGGGCAATTTGTACGCAGTCGCTTATAGACAACACGAAGCTCATTTTTGCGCTGTCTGATATTTTTGCTTAAAGGCATTGCATAGCCTCAATTACGCTGTCGGCTGTTTCCTTTGACAAAACGGCGGTAACAATTGCATGACCGAATTCAACTGCACATCCTGCACCCTTTGCGGTGATAACCTTGCCGTCTGTTTCTGTGTGGGCGGCAGTGTAATCAGCGCCCTCAAGCTCTGTTTCAAAGCCCGGGAAGCAGGTAGCCTTTCTGCCCTTCAGCATTCCCAAATGGCCGAGAATTGACGGAGCGGCGCAAATTGCGGCAACTATTTTATCGTTATCATAGCAGTACTTAACTGTATTTATTACGCAGTCGGCTTTTTCAAGATTCAGCGTTCCCGGCATTCCGCCGGGGAGCACAACACCCTCTATATTATCAAGGTCGATTTTGTCGGGTGTAATGTCGGCTTTAACGGTTACCTTGTGTGAGCTTGTAACCAGCTCACCTGTTATGCCGACGGTGAGAACGTCAAGCTTTGCTCTGCGCATTACGTCAAGCGTTGCAAGCGCCTCGGTTTCTTCAAAGCCTTCTGCAAGAAAAACATAGAACATATCGCATTTCCTTTCAACTTAGAGTTATACCGATATAGGTATTTTCGGGAATTATTTCGTTATTTTCAAGGGACTTTATCATCCCGTATTTTTCGTTTATAGAATTTTTATATAACTTATCGTCAGGTTTACACGTAAATACAAAACGCTTTGCATTTGAGTTTTTTATAAGCATTTCTGCAAGTGTAAAAAAGCTGTCGTAGATTGAATAGAACACTTCAGCAGTGCCGTTTTCCTCCTCAACAAGAGCAAAGCATTTGTCAGATTTTACGGTTTTGCAATCGTAAAGCGAATAGTAATCCGATGCAAAGGAGATAAATTTATTATTCTGAAAAAGAAAATTATCTTTAAAGCACATACTTTGCAGTTCTTCATAATTATATAAATTAACAGATGTCAGATTGCTTTGATTATTCTCTGCAAAACGAATCAGCTCTTCTCGTGTAAAAACTGTTTTTCGTGCTGTGCAAAGCGATTTGTAGCCAAAGCGTTCGTAATATCCGTAAAGCTTTTCGTTTGCGGGAAAAAGCAACGAATAAACATCACCGTTTTTGCTTGAATCCTTCAAAGCATATTCTATAAGCCTGCCCATTATTCCGAGGTTTCTGTACTCACTTGACGTTGCGGCAGAACAAAGGTAATGAGCCTTTTTGCCATTGAGCGTTGAATGTACAAGATACAGCATTGCAACAGGCTTATCCTCAATACTTGCGGTGTAAATTGAAGTAAAGTCAAGACAACGGTTAAAGAACAAATCAACCGCCTCGCTTTTTTCTTCAAAGCAGTCAAGCCAGAGCTTTTTTAAAAGCGGAATATACTCAAAATCATTTTTTTCAAAACTAAGCTTCATCTTTCAGTCTTGCATTGTAGCGGTCAAGGATAATAACAGGATTGTAGGAAAGCTTTGACTTTCTCAAGCCTTCAAGTCCCATATCCTCTTCCCTGTTTATATACATATATTTTGTCAGAGTTTTTGCAAACTCGTTGTTTATCACCGAATAAACACCGTCATATTCACGCAGAGCCTTTTCAAAATTTATGTCGTAAACGTTCGAAGAAATCTCACTGCCGAGCGTCATTGCAACAGGCTTTTCGTCAACATAAAGCACTGCACCCTGCATATTGAAATCTTCAAGATTTTCAAGACTTTCGCAAATTGCCTTTACCTCTTCGTTATCCTCGGATGGGATTCCGTTTTCGGCGTACCAGCCAAGCACAACCCTTAAAGCGTCGTACTTGTTGTCATCATCAATGGTTTCAAAACGTGTGTTATCGTATGTTTTGTAGAACCTTGAAATATGGTTTCGCTTTGCGTGAAATCTTTTGCCCCGGAGCGTTACAAGCTCTTCGGTAAGGTAGATATAATCCTGATTTTCGGGTGAACGCTCAAAGGTAAACTTTGACGGAAACATTGACTCAATCATTGCTCTCTGTCCGTTTGTAAGCATTACAATAAACGGCTTTTTGCCTCTTTCAAGAGCGTCGGCAAAAATCTCCTCAAGAGCGCCCTTTATGTTTTTTCCTGTCGGCATACAGTAACCCCATAAACTGCCGTCATCCTTAAAATATGCCTTTATCAGCGTGTCGTCGTAAAGTGCAAAATTTATATTGTACTCGTTACGCCAAAGGTAGGCGTTGAGCAGATTAAGGTCACAGCCGAAAGCCGTTGAGTAATCGTAATATTTTTTATATTCTTCAATCTGTGATTTTTCAATCAGCGTAAAATTCAGCATAAAATATCTGATACCGCCTTGTCGATTTCTTCCGAAATTTTTTCAATGCTTTTAATTTCACCGTTTTCACAACAGTTAATTATTCTCCACGAGCATTTTTCAGCCGCATAGAGCGCACTTCTTCTGCACTCAAGCAGATATTTGAGATTTTTTTCGTGTATATCCTTTTTCGAGATGTCGCCGCCGTAGCGTTTTTCCATAAGCTTCTGCGAAACCTGCGGCTCAACGTCAAGGTAAATTACAACATCGGGTTTGGGAATTCCGAGCTTTTCATATTCAAAATCGCTCTGCCACCCGATAAAGGCGTCACGCTCGCTGTCATCAAGCTTTGACATCTGATAGATAATATTTGAAGTTGCGTATCTGTCACTTAAAATACAACAGCCTTGCTCGTAATCCTTTTTCCAGTGCTGTAAGTAGCTTGCCGCCCTGTCAACAGCGTAGAAAGCTGATGCAGTGTAGGCGTTTACGTCCTCGGGCTTATCGCCGAAATCACCGCCGAGATACATTTTCACAAGAGCGGAGCTTGGACTTGCGTAATCGGGAAATTCAAGCTTTCTTACGTTCAAGCCTTGCTTTTTTAGCTTTTCTGCAAGAATTTCGGTCTGGGTAGCCTTTCCGCTGCCGTCAAGACCTTCAATTACAATTATTTTGCTTTTCATATTAACACCTGTATCATTTACCGTATTTTTGGCGCATTTTCTTTTGCTTTCCGCAGCACATATTTCCCTCGGGACAGGGTCCGAAAAGGCAAGAAGGTCCGCAGTTTTTGAACAGATTTGGCGCAACCTCAAGGCACTGCAGCAGCATCTGCTCTGCAACCTCACGAATTTCCCACTGTGCACGGTTACAACAGCGGTGAGCAAAAAAGTTTTGCAGACTGCGTGCGTTGAATGAGCAGACAATTTTAGTAGTGGAAGCGTTCGGCAGAATAAAACGAGCGTCCTCGTTAGCCTTTTTTATGAAAGCGGAGCATTGCTTTTTGTTTTCCTGTCCGAATTTTTCAATAATCTCTTCATCACTGCCACTTATATCATTTCCGTTTTCACTGCAATAATCCTTGATATATCTTGCGGCAAGCGCATCTCTGATTTCCTTGTAAGCGTCAGCCTGAAGTGAAATCACCTTATTATATGCGTTCAAGGCTTTTTCGTTTTTTGCAATCTCAGGCGGAGTTACAAATTCAAACTTCGTTCCGTCAACGTAACGCTGTGACTGCTGACTGTAGGATGCGATTCTGTGGCGCACAAGCTGATGAGAGCAGGCTCTTGAAATCCCCTCGATACCGAAAGTGAATACTGCGTGCTCTGTTGGACTTGCATGTCCGAGATCAGAAAGCATATTGATAAACGAAGCTGTTTTTTCCTCGGTAAGTCCTTCTCTTATATCTTCAATTCCCGACGGCGAATAACAGAGCTTTGCCGCCATTGCAACGGTTTGCTCTGGATTCGGCGTATGCGTCAGAAGTGTAACCTTAATAGCCATTTTAGTCCTCTTTTCAAACATAACAAACATATTTCTGCATAATTATAATTATTATATCATTTTATGCTATGCTTTTCAATATTTATTTTTGGGATTTTCAAATCCTCAGTCCACCTCTTTATAAATATGAATTGTAAAATTACTTAAGATGTGGTAAAATAACGATAAAAGAGGCGGTACATTTGAACAACATAAAAAAACTTTTTATACATAAAGTAACTTCTGCGTGGCAATATGTAAAGACATTTATCAAATGGCTTTTAATTGCGTCCGCAACAGGACTTGTCGGCGGTGCGATTGGCTCGCTTTTCAGCATTTGTATTAAATATGCAAACAGTTTTGAAAGCAGTCTGTGGTATCTGATTTTTCTGTTGCCATTGGGCGGTGTATTGATTGTTTTTCTGTACAAGCTGTGCAGAATAGAAAACGACCCGGGCACAAACTGCGTTCTGGAGTCTATCAGAAACAAAAGTCACGTTCCGTTTGTAATTGCTCCGCTGATATTTGTAAGCACGATTATCACTCACCTTTTCGGCGGTTCGGCAGGCAGAGAGGGCGCCGCACTCCAGCTTGGCGGAAGTCTGGGAACTATTGTCGGCAGAATTTTACACCTTGAAGAAAGCGACATTCACGTTGCGGTTATGTGCGGAATGAGCGGACTTTTCTCCTCGCTTTTCTGCACTCCTATCACCGCCGCATTCTTTGCGCTTGAAGTAATCAGCGTGGGCGTTGCGTACTACTCTGCGCTTGTTCCCTGTTTTACCTCGGCGGTGATTGCGTACTTTGTTTCAATACACCTCGGGGTTACTCCTCTGCACTTTGACATAATTAAAGCCATTCCGACGCTTGACTTTATTTCACTTATTCAGGTTATCGGACTTGCCGCCGCTTGTGCTGTTGTAAGTATCATTTTCTGCGTTGCAATGCGAAAAACACAGAAGTGGGCAAAAAAGCTGATAAAAAACGAATATCTGCGAATTATCACAGGCGGCGTGATTATTATTGCACTGACCTTTGCTGTCGGCTGTCGTGATTACAACGGCGCAGGATCGGGGATAATTGCAAGCGCAATCAGCGGAAATGCAAAACCCGAGGCGTTTATACTTAAAATAATTTTCACCGCCGTCACAATCGGGTGCGGATACAAGGGTGGCGAAATTGTGCCGACGCTGTTTATCGGTTCAACTTTCGGCTGTGTTTTCGGAAATCTTTTAGGACTCGACCCGTCGTTCGGTGCGGCTATAGGATTGATTTGCCTGTTCTGCGGTGTTATCAACTGTCCTATTGCCTCCATTCTTTTGAGCGTTGAGGTTTTCGGTGCACAGGGACTTATCTTCTTCGGAATTGCAAGCGCAGTCAGCTATATGCTGAGCGGATATTACGGACTGTACAGCAGTCAGAAAATTCTTTATTCGAAATTAAAAGCAGAGTATATTAACATAAACGCAAAATAAACGATAAACTATAATTTAGCGTTGGAATTACAGCAACGTTGTCGTAGGGACACGGCGAGCCGTGTCCCTACGTCTGTAAAATAAACGTTTCCTATATATCCGTAGGGGACGGCATCCTTGACGTCCCGATACGTTACCGATATATCAATTTAATGGTCGGGCATCCGTTTTTTCATAACAATCCGACTTTTCCTCTCGATTTGCCAGCGGTGGCACACCGCCGATTTGCCTGCGGCGGCTTCGCCGCTAAATTCTCGTTTATCTTTCGAACCTAATTAATTATAGCAATATTAAAAAAGGTCGGAACAACGTTAAAAATTCGCTGTTCTGACCTTTTTTAACTTCAAATTAAATTTTTTTCGCAATCTCACCCAAACGCTTGTATATGCTGTTTTCGGGAACATAACCCCTTACAAACGAAAGCGGATAAACGTTTGTGTTTCTGCCGATAACCGAGCCCGGATTCAGAACGCTGTTGCAACCCACCTCAACGTGGTCGCCAAGCATTGCACCGAACTTTTTAACGCCTGTTTCAACCTTATCATCGTCACAAAGCACCGTTACAAGGCTCTTGTCGCTCTTGAGATTAGAGGTAATAGTACCTGCGCCGGTATGCGCCTTATAACCGAGAATACTGTCGCCGATATAGTTGTAATGAGGGACCTGTACTCCGTCAAAGAGGATTGAATTTTTAAGCTCCGTTGAGTTGCCCACAACTGCGCCCTTGCCGACAATTGCACTTCCTCTGATAAAAGCGCAGTGGCGCACCTCTGCGTCCTCGCAGATGATGAGCGGACCGCCGAGATATGCCGAAGGAAAAACGGTTGCGCTCTTTGCAACCCAGATGTTTTCTCCCCTCTGCTCGTAGATTTCGGGGTCAAGCGTTTTGCCAAGCTCAATAATGAAATCTTTGATTTTCGGCAAAGCTTCCCAAGGATAATCAACGCTTTCAAGAAGTGGCTTGGCTATTGTTTTGCTGTAATCAAAAAGATTACCAGCAAGCAGATTTTCATTGCACATTTTCGTATACTTCTCCCATTAAAATTTTAAATATATGTTTTAAACCTCAACAAAGAACAGCCAATAGCCGTTTGCGTCCTTGCCTGCAACAAACTCCACGCCACAGCTTTCATATTTTGAAAACACATATGTTCTGCCGTTTTGCGGATTTGTAACAGAGGCACAACCGCCTGCGTGCTTCCACTTTTCGGAAAACACGTTGAAACCTTTTATCAGAAAGCTGTCCTTTGAGGTTTTGCCGACAAATCTATAATTTTTCTGCATTATCATCAACCTTCTTGTATTTTAAGTCGCCCGACAGCTTTTTGTCAAACCCTGCTTTTCTGAAAATCACTACGATAACTACTGCACAAAGCACACCGAGTAAAATTCCGCAGAGCACGTCGGACGGAAAGTGAACATAGTTGTAAAGCCTTGAAAATGCAATCAGAACGGCAATCGCAAGGGCAGGAATGCCAAACCTCTTATCACGCATCAAAAGCACCGTTGCCGCCGCAAACGACGAACAGCTGTGTCCCGACGGAAAGCTGTAACCGCTCGGTGCATTGATAAACGGCACAACGGACGGATTTACAACGAATGGCCTGTCACGTGCGACAAGGTGCTTTAACCCTATTTCACCGATTAAAAAGCCGACTGTGACTGCGCACAAAACCATAACGCCGGTTGCCCTTGTTTTGCGAAAGCACATCATAATTACCGACGCAATTATCCATATGCCGCCTGCTTCGCCGATATAACTGAAAAAAGCCAGCACATAATCAAGGAAAACACATTTAAAAGTATTCTGAATAAAATCAAGAATCGAAAAATCCATTGACTGAATTATCTCAAATAATCCCATCTATAACCCTTCTTTATTATACCAAACAATTTTAACATTTTCAACACAATTATTAACATTGATATGATTTTTTTATTGATTAACTTCAAATTGTTTCAGCTTTGAATAAAGCATTTCATCGACAACCGCCTCAATTTCCAAGCCCTCGGAAACGTATTCCTCACAGATTAGCGTACCTTTTGTGCGGATTTCGTTTGCAAGTCCTGCGTTTGCAAAGGGAATGAGCAGCTTTACACGCTTCATTCTGACGGGAAGATTATCGTCAATCGCCTGCAAGAGCCTGTCTATTCCGGTACCGTTCTTTGCACTTATACGTATATATGAGCGAAAATCCTGTGCCAAAACTTCGTACTGTACCAAATCGCACTTATTCAGAACTGTGATAATCGGTCTGTCACCACAGCCGAGGGATTCAAGCAAGTCGGTTGTGACCTGCATATGCGTTCTCGCTTCTTCGCTTGATGCGTCACATACATTCAAAATTATATCCGACTGTGCCGCCTCTTCAAGCGTTGAGCGGAACGCTTCAACAAGGTGGTGCGGAAGTCTGCGCACAAGACCTACTGTGTCAATCAGCATTACCGTTACTCCGCTTGGCAGTTTCAGCGCACGTGAGGTCGGGTCGAGCGTTGCAAAAAGCTTGTCCTGCGCAAGCACGCCTGCATCGGTCAGGTAGTTCATCAGCGTTGACTTTCCTGCGTTTGTGTAGCCGACGATTGCAACGGTGATTACGCCGTCCTTTTCTCGCCTTTTGCGGAGCATATTGCGGTGCTTTTCAAGGTCAGCAAGCTCTTCCTTAAGCGTTTCCATTCTGCGCCTGATGTGACGTCTGTCGGTTTCAAGCTTTGTTTCGCCCGGACCTCTTGTGCCGATACCGCCGCCAAGTCTTGACATTGCAATGCCCTTTCCCGTAAGGCGAGGGAGCATATATTTCAGCTGTGCAAGCTCAACCTGAAGCTTGCCCTCCTTTGAACGTGCTCGCTGTGCAAAAATATCGAGAATCAGCGTTGTGCGGTCAATTACCCTAACGTCAGTTTCGGCTTCCATATTTTTAATCTGAGTAGGCGAAAGCTCGCTGTCAGCTACGATTAAATCTATCTCCTGCGCATTGCAGATTTCTGTGATTTCGGCAAGCTTGCCCGTTCCGACATACGTAGCGGTTTCAACCTTATTTAAGTTCTGCGTTACAGAAAAAATAGGGTCTGCTCCCGCACTTTTTACAAGTTCAGACAGTTCCTCAAGAGAAGCCTGTGCGTCATATTCTCCCGTATCAACGCTGACAAGCAGTGCACGTGTAATTTTTTCTTCATTGCTTTTAAGTTCCATTTTTTCTCCTAAAAATACTGTTAAATTAATTCAAAATAGCCATTGCCCACATAATAGGAGTGAGTAATATACAAACAGCTAAAAATATTTTGATAATTATTCTGTATATTGAAAAGCTGAGATATTGTTTTTCGCTAAATTCTAACTTTGCTTTTTCTTCATAATCTTTGGTTAAAAAATCATCTTTAAGAAAATTGATAATCAAAAATTCATACGTCAAAAATATTGCAATAGGAAAATATACATTCATTTCTTTTTCTGGCGCAAGCGAAACTATAACTATCGAAATAAAAGAAATAAAAATTCCGACTATCATTCCGATATGTATTTTCCATAATTTACGCATTTTCAACACTCCCATAAATACAAATTCAAATGATTGATTTCATAAATCTTCATTTCTAACGCTTTACTATTTTTCCAATTAGTAGTATAATATATCAGTATTAATTTGTAAATGACAGACTTTACAATTTATCAAATATTTTTCCGAGGTCTTATATATGGATAAAAAATATGACGTCATTATCGTCGGCACAGGTGCGGCAGGCTTATATGCGGCGCTGAATTTTCCAAAGGACATAAGCGTTCTGCTCGTTTCAAAGCGTGATTTGCCGCTTTCAAACAGCTCGCTCGCACAGGGCGGCGTTGCTTGCGTACTTGATACCGTTCACGACAACTACAAGCTTCATATCAACGACACGCTGATTGCAGGAAAGTATAAAAACAACCTTTCCGCCGTTGAAAAGCTCGTTTCGGAAGGTCCTGCCGATGTGATGAGAATAAAGGAGCTGGGTGTTGATTTCGACCTCAACCCCGACGGTACTATGTGCAAAACACTTGAGGCAGGTCACAGCCGCCACAGAATTGTTCACCATAAGGACTCAACAGGCAAGGCTATTGTTGACGGACTGATTGACGTTGTACGCACTCTGCCTAATGTTACTATTTGCGATAATGCGCTTGTATATTCAATCGACAAGGCTCTGCACGGCTTTTACATCAGCATTTTAAAGGACGGTAAAAGCTATCATTACGGATGTAATTACTGCCTGCTTGCAACGGGCGGAATAGGCAGAGTTTATAAATACACGACAAATTCCGCAATTGCAACAGGTGACGGAATTGCGTTTGCATATTTGCTTGGCGCAAAGATAAGCCACCTTTCACGTGTGCAGTTCCACCCAACGGCTTTTGCCGCCGATAAGGACAGAGAGCGTTTCCTGATAAGCGAGGCTGTTCGTGGAGAAGGCGCTGTTTTGCTCAACTGCAACGGAGAACGCTTTGCATTTGACTATGACAGCAGGGGAGAGCTTGCTCCGAGGGACGTTGTTTCAAACGCAATTATCAGGGAGTCGATTAAGACAAAGAGCGAGAAATTCTACCTTGACATTACGGACAAGCCTGCCGAATTTGTCAAAGAGAGATTTCCCATGATTTATTCAAGATGTCTTGAAGAGGGCGTTGACATTACCAAAGACAGGATTCCCGTCTTTCCGTGCCAGCACTACCTTATGGGCGGCATCAACGTTGACCTTGATGCCAAAACCTCGATTGACGGACTCTACGCCGCAGGAGAATGTTCTCATACAGGCGTTCACGGAGCAAACAGGCTTGCAAGCAATTCACTGCTTGAGGCTCTTGTATTTTCACGTGCGGCGGCACAGGACATTACACGCAGAATTGAAAAATACGGCAGAAAGCCGCTCGGAAACGAGCCTGCCTATAAACCTGTTGAGGGAAAATCTATACCTCACGGTTTCCGTTCACAGATAAGAGAAATTTTACAGGACGCTTACTTTGTAATTCCAAAGCCTGAAAAGTACGACGAAAGCTATGAAAAAGTCGAAAAAATCGTTGACGCACTTTTCAGCGAGGACTACGAAATCACATCTGACCTTATTGAAGCCAGAAGCATAGCAATTGTTGCAAGCATAATTCTTGAAGAAGTACGGGAGGGCATTAACCTATGATTTTAAACAGCATTTACGTTGACAACCTTATCAAAACAGCACTGCTTGAGGATATTAACTACCTCGACACGACAACCGATTATCTGATTGAGGAGGAGCAGGAAAACACTGCAAAATTCCTTGCAAAGAGCGACGGCGTACTCTGCGGACTTGAAGTTGCATTAAGAGTATTTGAGATTTTACAGCCGTCAGGGTTTGAAGCAAAGGTTTTCAAAAAAGACGGCGACAAGCTTACTAAAGGCGACATTATCGCAGAAATTCACGGCAAGACAAGAACAATTTTAAAGGGAGAGCGCACTGCACTCAACCTCATTCAGCATATGAGCGGTGTTGCAACGGCAACAAACAAGGCGGTTGAGCTTGTAAAGGGCACTAACGCTTCAATCGCCGATACGAGAAAAACTCTGCCGGGATTAAGACCTCTGCAAAAGTATGCGGTAACAGTCGGCGGCGGAAGAAATCACCGCTACAATCTGTCGGACGCCGCAATGCTTAAGGACAACCACGTTGATGCAGGCGGCGGAATTGCAAATGCTGTCGCAAAGCTCAAGACAAAGCTCGGTCATATGACGAAAATTGAGCTTGAGGTAAGAAATCTTGACGAGCTACAGCAGGCTCTTGACGCCAAGGTTGACGTAATTATGCTTGATAATATGAGCACAGAGATGATGAAAAGGGCTGTTGAGATTACCGACGGCAGAGCGTTGCTTGAGGCAAGCGGCGGAATAACAGACGAAAGACTGCGTGAAATTGCCGAAACCGGAGTTGACATTATCTCAATGGGTGCACTCACTCACTCGGTAACAGCGTTTGACATATCACTTAAAATTGCAGACTAATAAACATATGGGAACAGCTATGGTTGTTCCCTTCATTTGTGCACTATTACGAGGTATTTTATTGCCAAATCCGCTTTAATTTGGATAAAACGACAAATACAGACAATAACATAGCAATTTTTTTGTTGAGCTATAGGAGAAAATATGTTATTATTTTCATAGTGTTTGCCATTACGGCAACAATATTTGGGGAGGAATATGGGATGTTAAGGGATTTAAAACCGACCGACAGGGTATGCGGTTTTGATGTACGTCCGGGTCATTATCTTGTAAACGGCGCAACGCCTGTTCGAGGAGGGGTTAATTTTACGATAACCTCTTTTTCTGCTACCTCGTGCACGCTTCTGCTTTTTAAACCGCTTGAAAAGGAACCCTACGCAAGGATTCCCTTTCCCGAGTCCTATAAAATCGGCAAAACTTACTCAATGATTGTTTTCGGCTTGGAAATTAATGAGTTTGAGTACGCTTACTCGCTTGACGGTCCGTATGACGAAAGCAAGGGCTTGCTTTTTGATAAAGACAGATATGTACTTGACCCTTACGCAAAGGCTGTAACAGGTCAGAGCGGATGGGGCAACAAGCAGGAAAGCGAATGCACATATAAAGCCAGGGTTGTTTCAAACGATTATGACTGGGGCAATTTTAAAAAGACAAATCTTCCGCTTGAAGAGCTTATTATATATGAAATGCACGTCAGGGGCTTTACTCAGGACAAGTCGTCAGGCGTAAAGCATAACGGCACATTTGCAGGAATAAGAGAGAAAATCCCCTATCTTAAGGAGCTTGGCATCAATGCTGTTGAGCTTATGCCGATTTTTGAATTTGACGAAATGGGCTCATCACGTACATTTAACGGTGAAAAGCTGTTTGATTACTGGGGCTACAATACAGTTTGTTTCTTTGCTCCGAACACAAGCTACGAGTCCGACCACGAGCATAACCGTGAGGGCAGAGAGCTTAAAAGCCTTATCCGTGAATTGCAGGAAAACGGAATCGAAGTTATTCTGGACGTTGTTTTCAATCACACTGCCGAGGGCAACGAATTAGGTCCTCACTTCTCATTCAAGGGACTTGACAACAACATTTACTATATGCTTACTCCCGATGGCAAATATTATAATTTCAGCGGTTGCGGAAATGTACTCAACTGCAATCACCCGATGGTACAGCAGTTTATTCTGAATTGTCTGCGTTACTGGGTTGCACAGTACAGGGTTGACGGTTTCCGTTTTGACCTTGCGTCAATCCTCGGACGTAACGAGGACGGCTCTCCTATGGACAAACCGCCTCTGCTTAAGAGCCTTGCGTTTGACCCGATTTTAAGCAACGTAAAGCTGATTGCCGAGGCTTGGGACGCAGGCGGACTTTATCAGGTTGGAAGCTTCCCATCGTGGAACAGATGGGCTGAATGGAACGGAAAATACCGTGACGATATGCGCAGATTCTTAAAGGGTGACGACAACCTTGCCTGGGCGGCGGCTCACAGGCTGACAGGTTCAAAGGATCTCTACGACCCTGCTTACAGGGGCAACAATGCATCGGTAAACTTCATTACATGTCACGACGGTTTTACCCTTTACGATATGTACTCATACAACGAAAAGCACAACTACAAAAACGGTTGGAACAACACCGACGGCGCAAACGACAACAACAGCTGGAACTGCGGCGCTGAGGGCGAAACAGGCGACAGGAATGTAAACGAGTTGCGCCGTAAGATGTGCAAAAACGCTTTTGCAACGCTTATGTGCAGTCGTGGTGCGGCTCTGTTCCTTGCAGGCGATGAATTCTGCAATACACAATTTGGCAACAACAACGCCTACTGTCAGGACAACATTACTTCGTGGCTCGACTGGAGCAGAAAAGAAAAGTACAACGATGTTTTTGAATTTTTCAAATATATGATTTCATTCCGCAAGCGTTTTCACGTTATTACGGCTAACAGACGTGAGGCAACTTGCAGTCTGCCGCCCGAAAGCATACATTCCTGCATTCCGTGGAACACCGAGTTTGACTCAAACACACGAATGATTGGCGTAATGTACGCAGGTGCAGACAGCAAAAATCCGGCACTTGATGAGATTGTATATTTCGGAATCAACGCATACTGGAACGACGTTAACGTTGAGCTGCCGGCTCTTCCGACAGGGTATGTATGGAAGCTCTATGTTGATACAGGCAGAAACCAAGACGACGTAATCACAGAAGATAAAAACATTCTTCTTTACAACCGCAGAATCACAATGCACGGCAGAACAGTAATCGCCGCCGTTGCACAAAAACAATATTGATAATTCAGCATAAATCAATAAATACCACCCGTTTTTGATGGGTGGTATTTATTTTGTTCAGTTGATTAACTGTAAACATTCAATTCCAAATTAACTTATCCTGCCGCAGTATCCTCAAGCGTATCTCTAAGCCCTGCAAGATATTTCTGGATTTCTGTAGCATTTCTGACATCAATTGTGCCGAATATACCACCTACAATTGCGTTACAGAGTTGTACAGGTGAAAGCTCAGTGTCGCCGACAATCCATTTTTCAACGAGCGTAACGTCTAAAATGCTTATCGTGCCATCCAGATTAACGTCACCTTTCATAAACATACCATAGTCAAAAAGCTCGCCTGTTGCTACTCTTTCCTGCGTTTCCAAATCAACAAATTTCAAGCCGTATTTGTCGGCATAGCTCTTTGCCGCAGTATCTTTATAACCGTTAATTACAAAGCCAGGAACCATAATCGCTCTGGAGTCAAGCTCGTACATTTCGGTAAATGCAAAGGCGTTTTCCTCGATTTCTTCAATGTTTCTGCCAAGCGTTACGCTTTTAAGGGAGCAGTGCGAAAAAGCTCTGTTACATATTTTTTGAACGCTGTCGGGCAGGATAATGTCACACAAATTCATACATTTGTAAAATGCTCTTTCACCGATTTCAACAAGTGAGTTTCCGAAATCAATATTTTTAAGCTTTGTGCAGTTTCCGAAAGCGTAACCGCCGATTGATTCAAGGCTGTCGGGCAGTTTTACATCCGTCAGTTCAGGACATTCGCTGAACGCTCCTCCCTCAAGCTTTTCAACACCTTCTTCAACAACAACCTTTTTCAGCGCAGGCATTCCCGTAAAAGCACCGGAAGAAATGCTCTTGATTTGCCCCGGAATTGTTACTGAAGTAATTTTATCTGAATACGTTATATTTGAGCTGAAAGACTCTGAAAAGCCTGAAATTGTCTTTCCGAACATCTCCCCGGGAATTACCAGCTCGGGTGAATCACCGCTGTAGCTAAGCAGGAATAACTCACCTGTTTCAAGGTCGCCCGTAACGCCGTAATTGCCGCTTTCGGACATATCGCAGACCAGAGTAAGGTAAATATCTCCGCTTGTTTCATCAACTACATACGCATTGCCGTCATATGACAACGGCTTTCCGTTAGCCTCGGCAGAGGTGATTTTGCCGATAAAGCTTTCTACCGTACATTTGCCGTCTGCCAATTTAATTCTCGGCACTCCGCCTTCGCCCGATGTCAACAAAGATACTGTCAGATTTTCGTCGTAAAGCATATTCTCGGAATAAAGCTCTGTGCCTTTTGATGTGCAGTTTTCGGTTGTCGTTTCAAAGCCGTTTAAAAAGTAAAGTCCTGCACTGTTTACACCGTAAACCTTTGCATTTGTAATGTCGCAGTCAGTCAGCTTACACCCCGACAGATACGCACCTATAATTGCGCCTGATTTTGCATTTACCTTGCAATTATTCACGTCGCAGTTTTCAATTACAGAGTTAGTGCAGTAATTTGAAATCAGCGTTGCGCAATCTTCACCTATTACCGAACAGTTTTCAAAAACAATATTCCTGACCGTTGCTTTGTAAAGTCCGCCGAACAAGCCTGAATTATATTTCTCCGTTGAGTCAATCACAAAATTGCTCATCTTGTGACCGTTGCCGTCAAAAATTCCGCTGAACTGTTTTTTGCTATAAATCGTGCTTATTTCTTTTCCGCCGAAGTCCAAATCAGAGCCAAGCACAATTTTATTAATATTGCTGTCGCCGTCATCTTCTATTCTTTTAATAAGCTTGCAGTAGTCATCAACGCTGTTGACGGTAAAGGTAAAATTCCCGACCTTGTCAACACTGCATTTCAGCAGACAATATTCGTTGTCAATGCTGTTTTGCGTAGCATTTTTATCATTTAATATTTCTTTTGCAGAATTAAGCCTTGTATTAAGCTCTTCAAGAATATCTGCACTGACATCTTTATCGGGAGTAAGCTCCTCACCTGTCTTTACAAGCTCTTCAAGCTCTGTCCTGCGTACTTCACCGTCATTTGAAGTGTACGCCTTTATAACTGCATATCCGCATTCCCATTTGTCGGCAACGTCAGTCCAGCTTCCGCCGTCTTTAATGCAATAGCTTCTGCCTGAAACCTCGTCCTCGCTGTTGACCTTGAAATTGAGAAGCATATCGGATTTGCCTGTAACTACAACAGAAAAATTATCCCCTGCGGAAAGCTTAATATTTTCGGGGCATTCCACAGTGTGGATTCCTGTAAAGTCAAATGAAGCGTCAAAGCTTGACAACAGCTCACCGTCCTGTGGAGAAGTAAAGCCGCTGTTAAGCTTGTAAATCTCAATTTTCACGTCAGTCGCACCGATCGTCTGCAAGCAAACCTGCTTTAGCACTTCGTTGGACTTTGCAGTGAAAACATTGGCGGCTGACTCAACATCAAAGCCTGCCAATGCAGTAATCTGATGCTGATAGATATTGTCAAATTCATCAACGCTCTGCATTTCAAAGCTTGCGGCACAGTTTATGGGCGTTTCGTAGGACATCCAGAAATATCCCTTATATCCGTCTGCGGTACTGCAATTTTCTTCGCCCCAGCTGTTTTTGCAAAGCCATGCACCGTCACTTTGAGGCTGCATTTCGGGATTAAAATTCTCCCTGCTGTAGCTGTCGTCCCAGCCTGCAACCACCACAAGGTGAGCCTGACCGAATATACCGTCAATCGGGTTGCCGTTGTCGTAGTACGACTGCATTCCGTCAACCATATATGTGTTTGCCGCAAAGCAACTGTAGCTAATCGCCACAGCGCCTTTTTCCATTACTGATTTCTTTATGAGCGCATTGTCTTTTGAAAGCTCGCTGTAATCCTTAAGACGATAGTCAGAGTAATAGCGAAGTCCCTCGGGACAGCCTGAATATAATTGCTCATAAGGCAGAAGGCTTTCGGGATATGCGCCAAAGCCTGCGCACAGCCCCTGTGCTACTAAATCGGCACTGCCGCCTCCGCTTCCCTTTGAAGGGTCATTCATATAGTCACCGTAAAGCGGTGAGCTTTCGTCGTCAAAGTTGGTATGAATATACCACGTGTGACCTCGCTCGGAAAGGTCGAGCGTTTTGTAAGGGGTATCTCCCTCTTTTGATGAAAGCTCGGGATTTGTCAGAATGCTTGACTCCATTGACGCAGTGGCGGCAAAGTCCCAGCACAAGCCCTCACTGCCCTGATTTTTAACAGACGTAAGCCTGTTGTAATTTCGCAAATCATATTTTGACGGCAGAGAGCTTTCGTTTACGTCAACATCATTGTTGAGCTTATCAACGTCAACCTCTTCACCGTTTTCGTTATAATATGTTAAGAGATTGTTGTTTTCGACAGCATGTATGTAATGTGCTTCCTGTTCATTTTCAGCCGCATTTACCGAGAACAGCGACACACTGCCGCCTGCAATCAGCGTGCACAAAAACAACGAGATTACTTTCTTTTTCATAGTATTCCTCCCGACATAATTTAGGCAAAACCTTTGTCTGTATTATAATTCAAAAAAGTCAGATTGTCCATAATATTCCAGATTTACTTGAAAAATAAATTTAAAATGCTTATAATATTCTCAGCAAACCTGTTAAGGAGGTTCGTATGGAAATAAAAACACTCTGCGTAAACGGCAAGGAATATGAAATCATCAAACTTCTCGGAAAGGGCAAGGGCGGATATTCCTACCTTGCAACCGACGGCAAAAACAAATATACTTTAAAGCAAATTCACCACGAGCCTTGCTCGTATTATCAGTTCGGAGATAAAATCAAATCGGAAATAAACGATTATAAAAGACTGAAAAATATCGGAATTGCTATGCCCGAAATGCTTGATGTTGACATTGAAAACGAACGCATATTAAAGGAATACATTGAGGGAGAAACAATTTTTGACCTTGTTTTGCAAGACAAAATGAAGGACGAATATATTGAACAGGTCAAAGCTATGTGCGCTCTGCTTTATCCTCAGAACACAAATATTGACTACTTCCCCACTAACTTTATCGTGCAGAACGGCAAGATGTATTACATTGACTACGAGTGCAACGACTATATGGAAGAATGGAATTTTGAAAACTGGGGCGTAAAATACTGGAGCAAAACACCCGAATTTTTGGAATATGTAAGCAAAAACAAAAGCTATTCTTGATTTTATGATATAGTTATGGTAGAATAGAGTGGTATATAAGAATACTTGATACAAATAAACCGAAAGGATTGATTATAATGAAAAGTTCAGTTTTAAAGGACGGCGTTAATGCCGCTCCCCAGCGTACGCTTCTTCACGCTTTAGGTCTTACAGATGAAGAAATCAAAAAGCCTTTAATCGGTATCGTCAGCTCCAAGAACGACATCGTGCCCGGTCATATGAATATTGACAAGGTTGTTGAGGCTGTAAAAATGGGCGTTGCTCTTGCTGGCGGCGTTCCGATAGTTTTCCCTGCAATTGCTGTCTGCGACGGTATTGCTATGGGTCACGAGGGTATGAAATATTCTCTCGTTACACGTGAGCTTATTGCCGACTCAACCGAGGCTATGGCTAAGGCACACGCTTTTGACGGTCTTGTTATGGTTCCCAAGTGCGACAAGAATGTCCCAGATCGGAAGAGCACACGTCTGAACTCCAGTCACCATCAAGTATCT